>CADCLI010000126.1:661-4372 GCA_902802285.1 uncultured Bacteroidales bacterium | reverse complement strand
GGTCTTATAAGAAGGTCTTTATTGTTTATTACAAGTTTGCCCTTGAACGTACGGGTCTCGGCACTGATAGCCGGTGATAGTTCTGTTATCTCACCTATGATTGTATCCTTGGGAAGTGTATAATGGGTGATGAATGCCTTCTGACCCACCTTGACCTCATTGATTGCACTCTCAGGCAGGTTGATCTCAAGCAGCATCGAGCTGTAGTCCATGATGGTAGCCACTGATGTGCCGCTATTTACCTTTGCCTCGTTAGAGAAATGAGGGAGATTCACTATCACCCCGTCAAAAGGAGCCCTGATGTTCATCTTCTCCAGATTCATCTGGGCGTTCTCATAGTCCAGACGGGAGTTCATGATCTTGATATCGGAGTTCTTGACTTCCGTCAATGTGGCACCGCCCTTCTCGTAGAGCGATTTTGTCTTGGCCTGTTCCTGCTCGGCAAGCTCCAGGTTCAGACGTTTGGACTCAATCGAGATGCCGTTCTCATACGATTTGTCCTCAATACGTACAATCAGAGCACCCTTCTTAACCCTGTCACCCAGTTTGTAAGGTTTACCGGTTGCCGGGTTTTTCTGAAGATGATACTTGCCTGCCATCTCTGTTGACAGCTCAGCCTCGGCATTCGATATGGCGGTACTGTTTGTTGTGAATATCCTGCTCACAGAACCATAGGTAATGTCGGAGACGGATACCGGTGTGGGTATCTCATTACGGTTCATTGTGTTCTATTGTCTGCACCCTGTCATCAGAAGGACAGAAAGCGCTGTTAGCGAAAGTACGCTGATTCCTGATTTCATATCTGTTGCTTTTTATTTATTTCTTCTTATTCTTCTTGTTGCTCTGCTCATACACAATGGGGACAACCGGCTCATCCTTTTCAAAGTCATAAAGGGTCAGGACCTTGATATTAAGAAGCTGGACCTTATAGTTTATGATAGCCTGTGTGTAAGACATCTTGCTGTTTGACAGCTGATTCTGGAACTGGTTCATCTGCAGTCCGGTCAGCTCTCCGTTACGGTAACGTTCCTCGTTGAGGTCATAAGTCATCTGGGCGTTACGCTGGCTCTGCTCGGCTATCGAGATCTGTCCTACCAGATTATCCAGGCTGCGGCAGGTGCTGCGTACGTTCATCTCTATGCTCTTGAGTTCCTCCTCGGCGCTCAGCTCAAATATCTGCTTTCCTATCTCCGCTGCCTTGATGCGTGCCTTGCGTGCACCCCAGTCATAAAGCGGAACGCTGAATGAAACAGACACACGGGGATTGTTGGTAGGATTATCATACAAGTGGTTGAATTCCGGATTATCGCCCATGATACCGAGCGAAAGTGATATGCTTCCGTTGAAACTGTCATTGTCCTTGACCTGAATCAAAGACATCTCCTGCTGTTCCCTTGATATCTGACGCTGCCTTAACTCAAGTCTGGTTGTCATTGCACTCTCAAGTGCTTTGTCAAAATCCACATATACCGGTTCGGCCTCAATGTCGCACACCACAATTATATCCTCCTCCAGAGGTATTCCCAGAACCTGCTTGAAATTATCCTTGGCGTTCTCAAGACTCACCCTCTGGTTCTCCAGGCTGGAACGTGACTGGGCCAGGTTAAGCTCTGCCTGATAGTATTCATCCTTGGTAGTCAGGTCTGCCTCCACCTTGTCCTTTATTATATTGAAGTTCCTCTCGGCGTTCTCAAGTTCAGATTCGCTTATGGCAAGGTTCTGCTGTGACATGAACAGGCTGTAGAACTGGCTTGTTATGTTACGCTCCACGTTAAGCCTCTGCAGGGCGTAACTTATGCGGGCGTTCTCATAGTCCATCTCTATCTGACGCATATTCATCTTGGTCCTGTTATATGTAAACAGGGGCTGGTTCAGACTCAGATAAAGACTGTTACTGAAAGCGCGGTTGGTGTTGGTCTTACCGCCTACGGTAGATTCGTTGCTCTGCCATGACAAATTGTTGTTGAGAGACAGCGTAGCATCGGTCCAGATTATGGGCTGCGATATGCTGAACGTACCTGACGATGACAAAGAACGGTTTGTGTACCAGTCTGAGTAACGGCTGTCAAACTGACGTGACTGAGAGTACGAAAGCGGCTGCAGGTTAAGTGAGAACCTTGATTTCAGCGATGCCCTCTGGGCAATCAGGTTCTGCTCGTAGCGCTCCATGCTCATGCGGGAGTTTTTAAGATCCGGATTATGCTCGGCACTATACTCCAGAGCCTGCTCCATGGTAAGTACAATCTGTGCCCTGGCTCCGGTCCCGAAGGACGCGGTTAATCCCAAAACGACAATTGCTGTAATCAAAGATTGTTTTTTAATCATATGCTGTTCTTTATTTTATCTTTCCCTTTTAACCATCCTCACGGCATCGGCAATAATCACGCTTATGCTTGACCTGTTGTTGAGACTGATCCTCACCGTATCCGCTTCAAACCTGAATGTACCAAGCAGGTTCCAGCCTTCGTCGGCACGCCACATGTTCATAGACACATGGTCCTTCATGTTGAACTGTTCAATCTCAAAATTATAGTCGCTGGTTACCCTACGGCCGTTGTTATTATTATTGTTATTGTTGTTCCATCTGCGGTTCCGGTTATTGTTGCTGTACAGGGATGGAGATGCATAGAAATATACATCATACACGCCTGCAACAGAAAGAGGTACGCTCCAGCGAGCATACTGGGAACCGTCACCCGGAGATATGATATATGATGACCGGATGTAATCTCCATACAGGTTCTGGTCTGTCACCAGAGTCCACTGGCTGTAAGTTCTCCAGTCGGAGAATCCCTCATATATGAATTCATTGTCATTCTCCTTCGCCTTGTCTATCCATTTGGACAGATAACCGGTTCTGAGCGGCCTTGAAAGAGAGAACAGTCCTCTGTCCTCATTATCGACGATAATCTCACCCGGAAGCGTATTATCCACACCGCCGTTCAATGTATAGACACCTTCTTCCTCAAGTTCTGTGCCCTCATATGTACTCCAGTCCGAACCATCAAGATTGACATCATGAGGCAGGTTTGAAGAAAGCATCGTATTTACACTTATCCTGCCGGGAATATTGAACCAATGCGTAACAAGCCTTCGTGTCTCATGTGCGCCGACGCTCACCATCATACTCTTGGGTTTATCCTCATCACCCGCATTCTCAACCTCATAGAACATGAATTCAACGTTTACGTAACCGGGATTGTCGGATATATTCTCAAACGAAATCTCAGCCTGGTATATATCTGCCGTATCGGTGGTGACAGTAGTTATTGTTGGAGTTCCAACCTTGTAGCAGGCCAGTCGGGCAGTGTCATTCCAGCCTTCAATCTTGTCCTTAAGGCTTATACCCGAATAATTCTGGACCCAATCCAGAATTGAGTCAAATGAGACGTTGGCAAATTCTCTCTCTCTTGTCTTGGCAGATATGGAGTCTTTCAAAGACTCATAGCCCACAGCCACCGAAACCGGAGCAAAGAAATCCTTGGTCTTGATTGCCAGGGCATTGTCTGCAAGATCCTCCCACTCCGGATCTGACATTATGCGGTCAAAACTGTATTTGCTCATCAGTATCAGCGCCTTCTCATCTTCGGACAGTCCGTTCATTCTCCTCATCCATGCCGATCCGTTGTTTTGGGTTCCTCCCGTCATAGCCTCCACCATTCTGTTGGCCATTGGCCAGGATGACGAGTAGACATTATATCTGAAATTGTA
>CADCLI010000126.1:0-611 GCA_902802285.1 uncultured Bacteroidales bacterium | reverse complement strand
CGGTAAAAGTAAGGATTGTCCACCTGGGTCATGGTCCATTGTCCGTTCCTGCTGGTGCCACTGTAATTACCGGATTCCATTAGGAAATATATGGAGTTGTTGAGAATGCTGAGCAGAATCTCCTTTTCCGACATATTTCCGTTTCTACCGTTCCAGTTGTTACGGCCATTGCCGGAATACATACGTTTCTGGTTACGGAACTGGAATCTGCCCATATCAAAACCTCTCTCGTGAACGAGTGCCATCTCAGGCTGCAACTGTTCATAGACCGATGTCCATACCCGTTTGTATGACGTAAACTGTACCGGTACCTCCACAATCGAGAAACGCTTGAACGGATACTTCATATCAGCACTATACTCCATACTCCGGCGCATGTTCCTGATTATATACGGAACTGTATCACGTATTGAATCAAATACCTCAAACTGATCATCCCAATCTCCCAACTCCCATACTGTATACAAGGTGGAGTCAACCGTTATTGATTTGGGCCTGTAATCACCAATCAGGAGCGATATGGACGGAAGTGATGACTCCGGCTTGAATGTATACATACTGGAGTCGGCGTTTGCCGTACACAACCCCTGCGATATAGGCACCATTCCCGG
>CADCLI010000125.1:5936-8668 GCA_902802285.1 uncultured Bacteroidales bacterium | reverse complement strand
CACCGAGACACGTGACCAGCCCAAGAACAAGGAGCGTGCACTGCAGCACCTGCGTTCCATACTGTATGACAAGGAACTGCAGCACCGTATGGCCGAGCAGGAGAAGATAGAGGCCGGCAAGAAAAAGATAGAGTGGGGTTCACAGATACGCTCGTATGTGTTTGACGACCGCCGTGTAAAGGATCACCGCACAGGTTTCCAGACATCCGATGTAAACGGAGTTATGGACGGTCACATTGACGGATTCATCAAATCTTACCTGATGTCATTTGCCGAGTCCAAGGAACAACAGATGTAAATAGTCTTTAAACCAATAATCACTAATACTATGTCAATAGAGATTGAACGCAAATTCCTGGTAAAAGGAACATCCTACAGGACGCAATCCTTTAGTTATTATGACATCCTTCAGGGTTATATAGCCCATGAGAACGGACGTTCTGTGCGTGTACGCATCACTGACAAGGAGGCCATCCTGACCATCAAGGGCCCATCGGACGGCAAAGGCATGAGCCGTTATGAGTGGAACCATCTCATCCCCGTGGAGGATGCACGTGAACTCTTTGAGCTGCATCAGAGCGGTGCTATCGAGAAGCGTAGATATCTTGTCCACAGTGGCCCTCATGTGTTTGAAGTTGATGAGTTCCATGGTGACAATGAGGGACTTGTAATGGCTGAGGTTGAACTTAACTCCGAAAACGAATCTTTCATAAAGCCCGATTTCATAGGCAGGGAGGTTACAGGCGATCACCGCTATTATAACGCTTATCTGGCCACCAATCCATATAAGACCTGGGAGAAGAAGTGATTATCTCCTCTTTCTGAAAAAGGTCCGTATCGCAAAGTATCCTACGGCGGCTCCCAGGAGTACGCCTATGCTGTCAGCCAGAAGGTCTGCCCATTCACCGCTTCTTCCCTGAGTGAGTTTCATCTGGGCAATCTCCATCAGTCCGCCCAGCATTATCGGAGTGATGATACCTAATAACAACACCTTGATGAAGTCAAGGTTGTCATGATGACGCAGGTACTCAATCCATATAACCAGTTCCAACCCGCCGTACATACAGATATGGGCAATCTTGTCAATACCGGTAATGGGGTCCAGTCTGGTCTGGGGAGGGTTGAACAGCGAAAGGAAAACGATGGTGGCAATAATCAGCAGTGAAAACGGATATTTTCGGATAAACTGTATCATGGACGCAAAATTAACCATTTATACCATAACACAATGTCAAGAGACCATTTCTATTTCAGCCGTAACGACAGGATAGTGGCGCTTATACTTCTGGGCATCATAACCATTATCGCTGCCGTGCGCTATCCGTGGAGCCGTAAAGAGTCCCGGGAATTATTGGCTGATACTGATACAATACCTTATCTGCCCGATACCGTCCGCAGGAGAGTGTATATCAGGGATACCATACGGATCAAATGGTATGTCAGGGATACTGTACTCCAAAGGCTCCCTGCAAGAAAAGATTCCGTAAGCATACGCCGCATTACAAAAAGCGTCGCACCTTTGTCACCTCTGGACCTGAATACATCGGACAGTGCAGGCCTTGTCAGTGTCCCGGGCATAGGCCCTGTCTTTGCCTCCAGGATTATCCGATACAGGGAACAACTGGGTGGATTCTTAACGGTTGCACAGCTGTCAGAGATAAACGGTATTCCGGATTCACTGATGAAATGGTTCATTGTCACTGATACATTCCCCTTAAGGATGATCCGGGTAAACAGCGTTTCTGTATCTGAATTGAGACGGCATCCTTACGTAAACTTCTATCAGGCCAGAGCCATTGTTGAGTACCGTAAGGAGCGGGGCGAAATAAAAGGTCCTGAACAGCTCTCTTTTATGGAAGAGTTTACCGCTCAGGACCTGGATCGTCTGTTGCCTTATCTTGATTTCAGATAATCAATAGCCGGCAAGTTTCTTGATTTTCATAGGGATTTCCGTATTGTCCATCTGACCGGTAAACAACTCTGCACCGGCTCCGATTGCAAATACAGGAACATAACTGCCTGAATGGCATCCGGCAGCCCAACTTATCTGAGCAGCTTCAGTCATTATGCGTGCGGCCTCATCAGTAAGTTTGTCAACTTCAAAGTACTCTCCCTCCTTGAGTTCGCCCGGACCCATGCCGAAAGTCTCAACATATACGCTTCTGAGACGGTCAGTCTGTTTGTCAGTGAGTTTGACGGTATCCCAGAATCCGAAGTTCTCCTTGAGTTCCTGCTGAACTTCATCCCATGTCAGGATGTCACCTATCTCACGACCCATTTTCTCAAGGTGGGCGCTGAAAGCGCCTTTGCTCATCTTCTGGTACTGGAGAACCTTGAGGTTGGTCTTATAGTCTCCAGCTGTGAGTCCCAGACCTCCGGTCTCATGATCGGCAGTAATGACTATAAGGGTCTCTTTCTTATGTTTCAGATAGAAATCGTAGGCAATCTTTATGGCCTGGTCAAAATCCAGCATCTCCTGAATATAGGCACCGGGATCGTTATTGTGGCAGGCCTGGTCTATGCGTCCGCCTTCCATCATCATGAAGAAACCTTTCTTGGGGTCTTTCATCATAAAATCAATGGCAGCCTCGGTTATTTCGGAAAGTTTCAGGTCATCGTCCTTACGGTCTATTGCATATGAAAGGTAATGATCACTGTTGGGCTCCTTGTCAAAAAGAATGATTTTATCGGTGGATTTGGCTTTCTGCTTATACTCGTCATATCCGTGGACG
>CADCLI010000125.1:820-5928 GCA_902802285.1 uncultured Bacteroidales bacterium | reverse complement strand
TCACTGTTGTCCTTTGTATAGGGCGTATGGAAATCGGCTCCGCCAAAGAAATCAAAACCTGATTCTCCCAGCTGGGTGGCTATCTCGTGATACTGGTTGCGGTGCGGGCGGTGTCCGTAGAAACAACCGGGTGTGGCGTGGTCAATGCAGACAGATGTACCTATTGCAACACGTTTACCTTTCTTATGTGCCATTTCAGCGATGGATTCAACTCTTGTTGTCTTGTCAGGCAGCACTCCAAGTACATTGTTATCGGTCTTTTTTCCTCCGGCCAGAGCGGTGCCGGCAGCAGAACTGTCGGTGACGTCGCTGTTGGCCGAATAGGTTACTACCAGTCCGGTATATGGAAACTGTGTAAAGCACAACGGCTTGAATCCATACTGCCCTTCTATATCCTGAAGGTAATATTGTACACCCATAACCTGATTGGTGCCCATTCCGTCACCAATGAAATAGAACACATACTTTGGTCCTTTCTTGGCTGATGCTGTCAATACCAGCAGCATCATCGCAATGATAAGTGTGACTTTCTTTCTCATTTGATTGTCCATTTATTTGATGATTTCCATTGTAATTATCCTTATATCCTTGCGTGGACGGTCATGGACGTCAGTTCCTGCAGATTCAATCTTATCGACGGTCTTCATTCCGTCTATAACCTCTCCGAATACTGTATAATCATTGTCCAGGAACGGTGCTCCTCCGACACTCATATAAGCGTCAACCTGCTCTTTTGTGAATTTGAAAGGTCCCTCTTCCTTCAGGACCTCATCAATTCTGGCAATAAACTCATCCTGCAGTTTCATCAGACCGTCGCGGTCATCGGCCATCTGCAGTTTGGCGATTGTGTCGCGGTTTTGTGCGCAGAGCCTGTCAAATAATCCCTGTCCCCGCCGGTCACTCATCTGTTTCTCCATATCCTGAAGGTCATATTTGCCATATTTCTTACCGGTAACGATGTAGAACTGCGATCCGGAAGACTGACGCTCCGGATTGACCTGGTCTGCCTGACGGGCAGCACTGAGGGCACCTCTCTTGTGGAAATATTTGGGATATACAAATTCGGCGGGAATGTTGTAGCCCGGACCTCCGGCACCCAGCTGGGCGTATTTTTCGGCGTTCTTTGATTCGGGATCACCAGCCTGAACCATAAAATCACGTATTACCCTATGGAACAGAGTGCTGTCATAGAAATGCTCTTCAACGAGCTTTAAGAAATTATCCCTGTGTTGGGGGGTCTCGTTGTAGAGTTTTATGGTGATGTCACCCAGTGAAGTTTTTATAAGAACTTTTGTCTCACTCTCGGCCGGCTGTGCCTTGGCGCTCTGCGAAGATCCGCCTCCACAGGAATTGATAGTTGCTGCCATCAGAATCAATGCTATAAGTTTGTATTTCATTTTGATATGTTTCTTTCTTACAAAGGTAGTCTATTTTTTGTCACAAATAGCCTATCTTTGCGTTAAAGCAAAAAAAGCCAAAAGTTATGCCTCTTTTTCCGGTCGGAACAGAAATTCCGGGTTACTACACTACACCTCAGTGGTTCATCGGCAGAGTGAAATACTGTCATGAGCATAAGGCTGCGGGTATGCTTGAGGCAATAGGCGTTGAATACTTCCTGGCTGAGCAGACTGTAAAAAAGAAATGGAGCGACCGGATCAAGGTATCAAAGGTCCTGCTCCTGCCCAGATACATTTTCATAAGATGCCTTAATTCCAAGCGTGTCGATATACTGCAACGGACGCCCAGTATCACACATTTCATGACGGACCATGAGACAGGACGTGCATCCGTAATACGTGAGGAGGATCTGGAGACATTCCGCAGGATGGTTGGGAATGATGAGCGGCCCGTCACTGTAAGTCCAGTCCAATTGTCTGCAGGTGACCGTGTCAGGGTGAAACAGGGTATTCTGAAGGGCCGCGAGTGCGTGCTCACAGAGATATCCGGAAAGAAATGCTTCGCGGTGGGTCTGGGAATATTGGGATCGGCAAGCGTAGAGTTGCAGCTTTCAGACCTGGAGCCGATAGATGGAGATAATAATGAACAATAACATAAAAACAATCGTATTATGAATATCGCGGTAGCCGGAACAGGTTATGTGGGCCTTTCACTGGCCACATTGCTGGCACAGAAGAATCATGTCACAGCAGTAGACGTCATAAAAGAGAAGGTTGACCTTATAAACAACCGTAAATCGCCCATACAGGATGATTACATTGAGAAGTATCTGGCCGAGAAGGACCTGGACCTTACGGCCACATTGGACGGTGAAAAGGCATATTCCGATGCCGACTTTGTGGTAATTGCCGCTCCCACCAACTATGACAGCAAGAAAAACTTCTTTGATACCAGTCATGTTGAGGAGGTGATAGACCTGGTGCTTAAGGTCAACCCTGATGCCATTATGGTAATCAAGTCAACCATTCCAGTAGGCTATACGGAAAGTGTGCGTGAGAAGTTCTCATACCGCGAGCGCCTGCAGGACGGCACCATGAAGGTGGTTGTTCCCAATATCATATTCGCCCCCGAGTTCCTGCGTGAGAGCAAGGCTCTGTATGATAACCTCTATCCGTCCAGAATCATCGTTGGATTCGATAAAAACGTAAAGCGTCTGGAGGAGGCCGCCCATACTTTTGCCCGCCTGCTGCAGGAGGGGGCCATCAAGGAGAACATTGATACCCTTTATATGGGAACCACCGAGGCCGAGGCCGTGAAACTGTTCGCCAACACCTATCTGGCACTGCGCGTAAGTTTCTTCAATGAACTGGACACATACGCCGAGATGAAGGGTCTTGACACCCGTGCAATTATAGACGGCGTGGGCCTGGATCCGCGTATAGGAAACCATTATAACAACCCGTCGTTCGGTTACGGCGGCTATTGCCTGCCCAAGGATACCAAGCAGTTGCTGGCCAATTACAACGATGTGCCCGAGAACCTTATCCAGGCCATCGTGGACAGCAACCGCACCCGTAAGGATTTCATTGCCGACCGCGTTCTGGAGAAAGCCGGTTACTATACCGCCAACAGCGCATGGAACGAATCATCGGAGAAGGATATTACCGTGGGCGTTTACCGTCTTACCATGAAATCCAACTCCGATAACTTCCGCCAGAGCTCCATTCAGGGTGTAATGAAGCGTGTCAAGGCTAAGGGAGCCAAGGTAATAATCTATGAGCCAACGCTCAAGGACGGCGATACATTCTTCGGGAGTGAGGTGGTGAACAATCTTGCAGAGTTCAAGCGTCGCTGCAACTCAATTATAGCCAACCGCTATGACTCCTGCCTGGATGATGTTCAGTACAAGGTCTATACCCGTGACCTCTTCCGTCGCGACTGATCAGAAGGTTTTATCTTTGGTGCTGGACATAATATCCTCCTCAATTACCGCGTCAGTAGCTGGGATAGCCAGGTTTTTGTAGTAATCTTTTCTGAAGTTGACAGGAATTGTATATTTTACCCGTTGGACTTCACCATTCTGCCTGCCGGGTTTCCATTTGGGCATTGCTGATACCAGGCGTAATGCCTCTGCATCAAGAATGGGGTGTACACTCTTTACAACCACAGGTTTTGTGATGGAACCGTCCTTTTCAACGATGAATGTAACCAGGACACGTCCCTGAATATTATTCTCCCAGCAGGAGTCCGGGACAACCATATTGTCTCTAAGGTATCCCATTAGGGCATTAATGCCACCCGGGAACTCGGGTGATTCTTCAACCACCATATAAACATCCTCCTCACCGGGTGCTTGACTCTTCTGGGCAGATTCCACAGGCTTACCCCAGTCATCGTCACCATCTAAATCTAAAGTTACATATTCAACAACACCATCTGTACAGTCAAGGATATCCGCATCGTCCTCGGCTATACCTTCATTGCCTTGGGCCGGGATCACTTGTTCCTGAACGGCTGGTGTTTGGGTGTTGTCTACTGTAACATCATCCTGTTTGGAGAGCAGGCTGATGGTGAACATCAATGCCATTATGATTGCGGCTACGGCAGGTAGTCCAACTGCAATACTCAGATATGTGCGGCGTCTACGTGCAAAACGCTCCCGTGTTGCCTGCCTGTTGAGGAAAGCATCACGGTCTGTGTCAGGCAGTTTCATCTCATAGCCTTCCAGGCGCTGCTTGAATATGTCGTCATAATCTTTCATCTTCCTGTCCTTTTAAGATAATCATTAACTGCACTCCTTAATTGAGTGCGGGCCTTGGCCAGAATGGATGCCGAACCTTTCTCCGTGATACCGATGGCAGCGGCAATATCCTTATGGCTGAAACCGTCTATGCAGTACATGTTGAATACCGTACGCCTGACCGATGGAAGGGCTGCCACCATATCCATCAATACCTGTGCAGGAATATCATCGGCAGCATCGTCATTGGTATCCGGATTTTCCGTTTCCATCGTCTGATCCAGCGGGACAAGACGCAACTTGCTCATCTGGCGCAGACGGTCAATCACAACGTTGACCGTAAGGCGGCGCAGCCATGCGTAGAGTGACCCGTCACCGGAATAACTGAAAGACCGGAAACTGTCCATGGCCTTTATCATGGCGTCATGCATCAGGTCCTGGGCCTCATCGCGGTCAGCCACGTATCGGTAGCAGAGAGCATACAGTCGCGACGCATACTGAGCGTAGAGTTCGCCTTGCGCCTCCCTATCGCCTGCAGTACACAAGCGTGCCAGTTCCTGCTCAGTTCTCATTCAACTTTCAGCTAATCCTTTTTTAGAACGGCAAGATACTCAAAATACGTCTTTATATCTGGCTCTTTTGCAGTTTTTCTTTTTGGATTGTATTTCAAAAGCGTTGAATCTTGCTCAGTGAGCAAAAACTTGAAGGGGTATAGTCTCGGAAACCGTCGCCACCCTCGGCGCGTTAGAGGGAGGGGCCCGCGCCCAAAGGGCGTGGGAGGGATAGGCCCGAAGGGCCGTAGTTTCAGAGACTATACCCCTTCAAGTTTTCCTGAAAAAGGCAGTCGTCTTTTACTTGTGATCCTGGTTAAAGAGGCGGAGGCGCTCCTCAAGAGCGGGGAACTGGTCATCACGGAAATTTGATGAGCAGCCGCGCATGCCCTGGCGGTCACTTCCGGTCGATGACAGGA
>CADCLI010000125.1:0-796 GCA_902802285.1 uncultured Bacteroidales bacterium | reverse complement strand
ACAGGACAATTCCGCTTATTCCGTAGTAGAGCAGCTCATGCATAAGCTTTCCGCCCTCCATGGGTGTGCCGTCGGGCAGGTTATAGCCGAAAGTAAAGTAGAATCCGTCACTTACCGGTTCTTCCAGGTCCTTATCGTAAGTGATATGGAATCCGTTGCGCAGCATAGCCTCCTTGATCTTCTCCGACCGGCGTGCGTACTCACGGATATCCTCACGGAATTGGTAAGTACCGTCACATGCGGCCTTGAGCATAGCTGCCATAGCACACTGTACCGAGTGTGTTACACCCGATGACATAGCGTAAAGCATATCGTATGCATATACTGCGCCAAAGCGGGATATGTTGTAACGTTTCTGCAGAGTCTCAAAATGACGTTCGGCCAGCTTGTCCGATATGCAGGCTACGGCGATACGCTCACCCGCGTAACTGAAAATCTTGCTGCCGCTTATCATCATGATGTAGTTATCGGTGTAATGTGATACGCTGACCTGATAAGGAGCCTTGAAAGGTATGCCCAGACCGTCACGGCGGAAATCCATAGTCATGTAGGCCAGGTCCTCCAGTATGATGGTATCATATTTTGTAGCCAATCCACCGATGGTTTTTATCTCCTCCTCGGTCAGACACATCCAACTTGGGTTGTTGGGGTTGGAATAGACAATGCAGCAGATATTGCCTTTTTCCAGATAGCTCTCCAGCTTGGGCCCAAGTTTCTCAGCACGGAAACCGGCCACGTCAAACTGGGCAAACTTTACACCCATAACCTGGCACTGCATCTTCTGAACAGGGAACCC
>CADCLI010000124.1 GCA_902802285.1 uncultured Bacteroidales bacterium | reverse complement strand
CTTTCAGAGTCAATAGGACGCTGGATAAAGAACGCCTCACCCGGATTCAGGATATAACTGTCATCAACCGGGCTCAGGGCCTCATACTTGCGGCTGTAAGAGTTCCAGACCATAAACGGAGACTCGGTATCCAGATAACGGGTATCGAAATAGCAGGGATACGGGTTACCTATCAGGTTCCAGGAGCGGTCCTGCTCATAGTCACTCAGGTTCTCCTCCAGGTCTATCACACGGTCATCACTTGTAAACAGATACTGACGTGACGTTGACTCAACGACCGGAGTTACTGTAAATGACACCAGATTGTTTGGAGCATTGGTGTTATAGCACATCATTATATAACCCTTTCCAGGCTCCAGATAATCATCGGGGCCCAGGTTCTGCCATGTATTGTCAAAATGTTTGGCTGCTCGCTCGGCACCCGAATAACTGCGGATAACCCACTGTGTCTTGGAGTCTACCGGAACGATGTCGCTCACCTTGACCTGGAACGGGAAGCTTACGAACTGCCAGCGGTCATTATATAGCATCATGTTCAATGTCTGGTTTTCGGCACGCATCTCACCCTTGACAATCAGTGAGTTGGGATTATTGACCGTACGGTTGTAGTCATACTCACTGTTATTATAGAAATAACTCATATCGGCATAATACTTGGCGTATGGAGATACGTACATCGAGAAATCACCTACCGCCAGTTTACTCCAGCTGCTTACGGTCAGGTTGCCGCGCTCATACTTGGTATGACCGAAACCGTCATCAATTGACTCCGAGTTGTAAAGCAGGCGGATATTGGGTGTGTAGCCCTGTACGTTGTTCTTCTCGTCAAGCAGGAATTCAAACTCCTTGTTTATAACTATGTTCTCCGGGAGAATATCATAATTGATCTTGGTATGATCCTGATACTCCAGCCATCCCGGTGTGGTCATATACTCCTGATAACTCCACAGCGGAACATACAGTTCTATGTTGCGTGCATAATATGTGGGCAGGTTGGCACGAACCGTGGGAGGAATCAGTGCATAACTGTCAATCCTGGTTATGTTGTTGCAGGACTGGAAGGGTGATCCCAGACAGAACTGCAACGAGCTGGGCAGTACAATATGTGTCAGTGATGAACAGTTGTAGAATGCCACATCGCCAATCTCCTCAAGTCCCTCATTGAAAGATACTGACGCCAAAGCGTAATCATATTGGAAGGCAGCAGTGCTGATGCGTCTCAGGGATGACGGGAATGTTATCTGCGGGAGTGATGAACATGAACTGAAAGCATACGAATCTATCTGGCCGATACCATTGTTCAGTTCAACCTGGACAAGATTGCTGTTCGATGAGAAAGCACTGTAAGGAATTGCGTAGAGTGTTCCGGGAACTGACAGACTGAGCAGATTGCAGCTCTGGAAACAGTATGAGCCCATACTTGACAGTTTGCAGGGCAACTGGACCGCCTCAAGGTTGTTGCTGTTTGAAAAGCAGTATGACGGAAGAGACTTCACGCTGTCAGGTATGACTATGCTTCTCAGAGAATCGCAGTTATAGAAATTGTAACTTCCGGTAATCTCTCTGAGCGAATCGGGAAGTATCAGGTCACTGACACCGGTGTTGTAGAACGCATGTCCGCGAATGGCCTTGAGCGTAGGAGGCAGTATGACTGTCTCTATCTGCCAGCAGTTCTCCAAAGCACCGTAGGGAATCTCGGTTATTGAAAGACCGCTCAGGTCAAGATAGACAAGGTTGTGCATGTTACGCATTGCGTACCAGTCCTGCTCATCAATTGTACCTGAACTTATTATCAGCCTGTTGACATCGGCATATGTCCGTATCTCGGGCTGGATGTCGGCCACTACCACATAACCCAACTCACCGTTTGATACACGGCCTGTCACTACGGTTCCGGTATCCGGCACGTCGGCTATGACACAACAGTTCTCAATATAATCGGCAAGATGATATGCACGGAATGAGGCTGCCGGTACGTAAAATTTCAGTTTGTTGTTGCTTGAGTAAGGAGCACCAGCAAATACCGGAGGCGTCAGGCCCTTGAAGCGGACTGTTACATTGTCACGTCCGATGAGGTTCTTGCCTATCTTCTCCACATTCTCGGGAATCTGGAATGTCTTGACCGTGTTAAACGGATAAAGAGCATAATCAGTCATCTCGCGTATGGTTGACGGCAGCACAACCTCATTGGTATTGCTCTGCATGTAAGAGTAGTTTCCCTCAATGGATACCACTACATAAGTCTGTTCCGAAACTGTGATGGTTGACGGCAGGACAAACTTCTCCGGGGCCACGTTATCACGGTTGAAATAGCAGCAGCGAGCCAGTTTGTTGGTTTCATCAAGTTTGTAACGTATTCCGTCTACAGTAACTACTGTATTGGAAAAAGACACCTGACTGAGATCTACAGCCATAGCCGCCTCAATCAGTTCATCAACAGCCTGTGCGCACAGAGGATTGACCGTCCCTGTCAGGACCGACATCAGCGCAATCATACGTAACAATGCTTTTTTCATTTCTATTTTGAGTATTTGTAAATTATTATCCTTTAATTGTTTGTCTTATACCGCTAATTATCTTCAGATTACAAATATACAATTCATAAAACTATTAAACAAGTCTAAATGTAACCAAAAAAAACAACTGTTTATAAAATGTTTCCGGCAACAGATTTAACAAATGCGGCAGAACAGTATATTTTTTGTCGAAAGCATCAGTAATGACAGATAAAACAAAACATAATCACAGTATGAAAAAAACAATGTTGGCCGTTTTGCTTCTTGCAACGGTTTGCGGTTCAGTCAGCGCAAAGAAAAAAGAGGTTAAGGAAGTTCTGTTCGGAGTAAAATCCGGAGTCATCACCATCTCATCCGATATGGGTGACATGCCCGATTTCTCAACAATCACTGCAATGGGAGGAGGCAACGCCTCATTCGGTGACAGCACCTTCATGAACATGATCAACAGTTTCGATGCAAGTGCCATGAGAGAGCAGATCTATTTTGATGATTACGGCAAGAAGTCTGCAAGAATAACCGTTTACGGTGAGACCATAACCCGCGTCATCTCAATAGGTGACACCACATACACCATCAACGAGAAGGAGAATACCGCTACTGCTATGCCCATATTCGGCGGTGGTCGTAGCGGCCGTGGCGGATTCGGCGGTTTCGGCGGTTTCGGTATGGGAGGCGTCCAGATAGGTCAGCTCAGTGAGATTGACTGGATGAATCTGGACAAGAAGACCATTCGCCGCAACAAGATCAAGGAGTTGGGCGAGGAGCAGGTTGCAGGTCTTACATGCAAGAAGTATTCAATGAGCCCCACCAATCAGATGGGCTTCACCCAGAATATCACAGTATGCGTATATGAGGGAATTCCTCTGTCAACCGTTACTGAGAGCGACTGGTCAACCACAAGCCAGACTGCAATGAATTTCATTGCCGAGGATGTTGATCCTTCTTTCTTCACACTCCCCAAGGGCTGTAAGGTCAGCCAGCCCAACATGGGCGGATTCGGCGGCGGCGACTTCATGATGATGGGTGGTGACTTCGGCGGCGGATTCGGTGGCGGATTCGGTGGCGGATTCGGCGGATTTTAATGAATTGAAAATTGAAAATTGAAAATTGAAAATTATAAAAAGGGCTCGGAATTCTTCCGGGCCCTTTTTAATGTCGCGGGTTTAACGCAGGTTCTGCGTATTAATTTTCAATTTTCAATTCTCAATTATGAATTGCTGCCTGCAGCACCTCACTGAGTGTAGGATGTGCATGAATAACATACCTCAATTGCTCCAGAGTGCCGTTAATATTCATTACGGCAGCAATCTCATGTATCAGGTCTGAGGCATGGGCGCCCATCAGGTGAGCTCCCAGGATTGCTCCGCTCTCTGAAACAATCAGTTTACAGTAACCATCGGTCTCATCCATCGATACAGCCTTGCCGTTGGCGCGGTAGAATGACTTTAGGCAGCGTACATCAAGGTTCTGCTCCTTGCACTGCTCCTCGGTCAAGCCTACGGTAGCAACCTCGGGCATGGTGAATACCGCTGCGGGAATAAGGTCAAAACGAATGCTGTCTGTCTGACCGCAGATGCAGTTCAGCGCATGCAGTCCCTGATAGGTAGCTGCGTGAGCCAGCATGATACCGCCGATAACATCACCCACGGCGTATATTCCCGGAACCGATGTCTCAAACCGGTCATTGACCGTGATACCTTTGCGGGTGTATTCTATGCCTGCTGCCTCCAGGTTCAGGCCTTCCACGTTGGGGCGTCGGCCTACAGCCATCAGTATCTTATCGGCCTGTAAGGTGAACTCCTTATCCTTCTTCAGGTAGGTTACGGTATTGCCGTCGATGCGCGTTACCTGTGCCTGTACCTCGATGTTGATGTCGCGTTTGGAGAGTGACTGTTTGAGTCGCTTGGCCAAGTCCACATCAAAGCGCGGCAGTATGTTGGGGCAGTACTCCAGCACTGTCACCTGGCTTCCGAAGCTGCGGAATATGGATGCGAACTCCAGACCTATCACACCGCCGCCAATCACACAGAGGCTCTCCGGAACCCTATTAAGTTCCAGAATCTCCTTGGATGTGATGCAGTTCTCAGCGCCGGGTATGGGCAGTGAGGCCGATACGGAACCGGTTGCGACGATTATCTTATCGGCCGTAAACTCCTGGCCGTTGCATACTACCGTCTTGGCATCCTTGAACTGTGCTCTGCCCTGCACTACCTGAACTCCCTTGAGCATCATCTCCACTCCGCGGCGCAACTGCTCCATTACGGCTTGTCTGTGCTCAACCATCGTCACTACAGATGGTCTGCAATTCATTCCGGCCTTGATGTTCTGCTCAATGAGCTCGGCATAATGGCACATGGTCTTGGTGGGGATGCACCCCTCATTCAGGCAGGTACCGCCCAGCGGCCCTTCCGAAATGAGGGTTACTTCCATTCCACGTTTTGCGGCCTCGACCGCGGTCTCATAGCCGCCCGGGCCTGCTCCTATTATCAGCAAGCGCATTCGTCCTGAATTTTAAGAATGGGGTTACGTGCCGCTGTGGTCTCATCGGGACGTGATATGGGTGTGTTGTGCGGTGCACCGTGCAGGATATCGGGATCCT
>CADCLI010000123.1 GCA_902802285.1 uncultured Bacteroidales bacterium | reverse complement strand
GGCTTATAGAAAATGGCGAATTGCGTCCGTCAAAACAGTTGGCCGACTCTATTGTTTCTATGGTAAAGGGCAATCCTGAGTTCGTGATGATTGATGAACAGAAGGTGGTATATGAAAATGCTCTTGATTTGGCCCGCAAATCACAAACCGGTCGCAAGCATGTTTTGATTGTACAGGGTGGGCCAGGTACAGGAAAAAGTGTGCTGGCTATTCAATTGATGGCAGAACTTACTAAAGAAAGGATAGCTTGCCAATATGTTTCCAAAAACTCCGCTCCCAGAGCTGTATATTCGGCTAAGCTCAGTGGAACATTCAGAAGAAACTTTATCAACAATCTGTTTGTAGGAAGTGGCAGTTTTATTGATACTCCCCAAAATTCTGTAGGCGCACTAATTGCAGATGAGGCACACCGATTGGCAGAGAAGAGCGGTCTATATGCCAATCAGGGTGACAATCAGATACGTGAGATAATCAATGCCGCCAAGTTCTCTGTGTTCTTTGTCGATGACCGTCAGCGTGTTCACGTTCGTGACATAGGTTCTACAAAAACCATTCAGACAATAGCAGAACAGTGTGGGGCCATAGTCAATGTCATGAAACTTGAATCACAGTTCCGATGCAACGGATCGGACGGATATCTCTCTTGGATTGATAATGCTCTCCAAATATCAGAGACGGCAAACATCAATCTGTCATCGGCCGATTATGATTTCCGGGTGTTTGACAGTCCTGTAGATATGTTCAACGCTATCAAAAACAAGAATGCTGGCAGGAATAAATCACGTGTTGTTGCAGGTTATTGTTGGGAATGGCACAAGAATGAAAAGGATGTTCCCGATATTGTTATCCCAGGTTATAAGTTTGCAAAAAAATGGAATTTGGCATCTGATGGTAACTTATGGATTATAGGCGATAATTCAATAGACCAAATAGGTTGCATTCATACCTGTCAAGGCCTTGAACTGGATTATGTGGGCGTTATTCTGGGTCCTGATATAAAGTTTAGAGACGGACAAATCATTACTGATGTAACGGTACATCCCAGTGCGGATGCTGCAGTCCGTGGCTTGAAGACACTGGTTCGCTCAGGTGATGTAAGGGCTTGTCAAACAGCAGATGAAATCATCAAGAATACATATCGCACACTGATGACAAGAGGCATGAAGGGCTGTTATGTTTTCTGTTGCGATAACGCGCTTTCAGAGTACCTCAAGGGGCTGCTGACTGTAGAAGAAACGTCCCAGGAGTTTGCGCGTATTGAAGCCGATGTGGCAGATAATGTCAAGTATGTGGATTTCCTGCCTTTCTATTCAGTTAAAGCCGCCTGCGGTTATTTTGGTGACGGTGAAGATGTTGAAGAATCTGGATGGGTGCAGGTTGAAGGAATAGGCAAACTGAATCGCAACATGTTTGTCGTAAAAGCATCCGGTAATTCCATGGAACCGAGAATTCACGATGGAGACTTGTGCGTTTTCAGAGCAAACCCCGCCGGTAGTCGTGAAGGAAAGATCCTGCTGGTACAAAACCATACTTCTTTTGATCCTGAATATGGAGGAAGTTATGCCATAAAGCAATACACTAGTGATAAGTCTTTCTCAGATGACGGCTCATGGCATCATTCATCGATAATACTTAAGCCCTTGAATCAGGATTATAAACCTATAGTTCTAGAAGAAGACGAGGCTGATGACTTTAGAGTTATAGGAGAGTTCTTAGGAACGTTATAACGATTAAGGATAATGATAATCACCAAAATGACGCAAAGTGAAACGACCCCTTTGCGTCCTAAATAGAGACGGAATTCAACTGAAATCCAAGAAGCGAATTAAAAAGCAATATCGGTTTGGGCAAATGTACCTCTATAACGTCCAGCCTGTGTGACAATACCTATGGCATTAGTTGATTCAATCCAACGTGTTGGGGATAATGTGAAAGCATTTAGACCTGCTTCTTTTCTAAACCCCTCGAATTCGAGGGGGTTAAAAGATGAATTATGTAATTATTAGTTGTAAAGATAATGATTTTTTGCTGATTATAAGATGATATTTAATGGCTTTTTGCCATTCCAAATACATTGCTTATCAAATCTTTGTTCTGCTCAAGATGTGTTTTGTATAATTCTATGTTGTATTCAACAATGTATTGGATGTGTTTCCATTCATCTTCGCGAAGCGGATGGTAGGTTTCTCTAGGAAAGTGCATTAAGTCTTCAAATTCATCAACATTTGAAAGAACATAGTCTGTTGATTCCGTAATGGCTTGAAGCATCTTAATCAGTTCGTCAGTAGAACGTCCGGTTCCTAAATGGATGAAGAATAAGAATGAGGCTGTCTTTTTCTTTATATCATAGACTTTTGGATTATAGTTCTTCATAATGACATCAAAAGATGGTTGGCCGTCTTTTGATTGTTTGCCCTCCAGTTCTTTACGACATAGTATTGCTGCTGCGTATAGTACGTGGGTTTTATATCCCAGATCGTATTCAAGGTCATCCCTTCGTTCTTTTGCTTCTGTGGGATTAAATGTTTCAATATAATCAAGGTACTGTCTGTATTCGTTTTCCCCACCTCCAGTTTAGCCGTTCATGGTGTCTAATAGCCTGTCAGCAACACAGTCTAAAGTATGGATGTTACGTTCTCCGCGATCTATCAATTCTTGAAGCAACGATGTGTTTAGTTCTACACTTTTTTTCTCAAGTTTTATTATTTGATCAATCATACTAAATAAATGATCGTAATTGTCTTCATATGATGTCATGTCTTTTTCTTTAAAACATTTGTTTTCAGCAAATGTCGCACGTCTTAAAAAATCCTCCAAATCTTTGCAAGGCTTTCGCACAAGGGACGGTTCTGTTTGTAATCTGATTTGGGCTAATTCAGTTTTAGGAATGTACTCTGTTATTTTTTTACCGAGGTCTGTTACTTTTTTGCTGAACTTGGTTACTTTTTAAAACATAACCAGATTCAGTTCAATTTGGAAGATTAACACGCATTTCTTGCGTGTTGATGGCGTAAAGCAGCCTGTGGCATTTTATGTACAAAAGGGGACTGTCCCCAATTGTATCATTTTTGGTATACCCGGACATAGTCCACCTCCATGGTGACGGGGAGGGCGGATTCATCGACGCCTTCCTGGCCGCCCCAGTCGCCTCCCCAGGCCAGGTTGAGGATGATGTGGAAGGGGTAGTGGAAGGGCCATTGGTCGTGGGTGTCGCCCAGGACGGACTTTTCAAGGTGGAGCAGCTCCTTGCCGTCGACGTAGGTTATGATTTCGTCATCGGTCCACAGGAGGGAGTAGATGTGGAAATCGCCCTCGGCTTTCTTTATGGTGACGGCCTTGGTCTTGTGGGTCTTGTTGGCGTGGTTGTAGGCTTGGGTGTGGATGGATGATGAGACCTCGTTGGGGGTGAATCCAACCTCTTCCAGGATGTCTATCTCGCTGCAACGGGGCCAGCCGTTGTTTGATGCGGTTGGCGGCGGGCATCATCCAGAAGGCGGGCCAGGTGCCTTTGCCCTGGCGCATTACCACGTGGGTCCACTTGGTGGCATCGGGCTCGGTTCCCTCGTTGAACTCGTCCTGCCAGACAAGCTGGTAGCCTTTGGGCGCATAACTCTTGGCGCGTTTGCACTATGCTGTAACCAATGGGAGGCATGCTATTGCTGCAAATAAAAGGATCCTTCTCATACTGTTTGGATCTTATTTTTGTAAACGTACCAGATATGGCCTTCAACCTTGGGGTAGCCCATCTTGTGGAGCAGATCCATATATTCCTGATCCTGATGAAGGTACTCCTCGCGCTCGCGGCCGAACTTGAAATCCACAATGATGGCGGTGCCGTCAGGTCTTATCATCACGCGGTCGGGGCGGCGGGTCTGCAGGGCGCCTCCGTCACGGTATATGATGGAGGCCTCGTTATACAGCAGATAATTGCCGTTGAACCAGTCGTGCACGCCGGATTTTTCAATATGGTCCATAATCTGATTCTTGAGGCTCTCTGCCTTTGAACGGGATTCTATCACTCCGTCGCTGAGCATCTTGTCAACGGCTGCGTCTATATCGGCCTCCGTGCGGATGGTGGCAAACAGGGCGTGCAGCAGCTTGCCGGTCTGGATGTATTCATCCTGACGGTAATCGGATTCATCGGTGGAATGGACAAAACGGGTGGATTCGCCCGATTGGCGGAACCGTGCGTTTATGGGATAGGAGTGCATCCTGAGTTCCTCGGGTGTGGGCTCAAGTTCAAAAGGGTTGTCTGACAGCTGTTTCTCTTTCTCCGTATGCGGCATTATCTGTCCGTTCTCATAGGTGTAGAGGTTCTGTTCATCGGGCTGGCAACCGAAAGCGGCAGACAGAGAATAAACCAACACATCGGTCATGGTGGTTCCACGGCCTTGCGGGCTCAGAACTATCAGGTTGCTTACGGCTCTGGTCAGAGCGACGTAGAGTAGGTTGAGATTATCAACTGTCTGCAGGCCGGCTTCCTGTTTGTATTCACCGTTGAATACGGAGTTTGCCAGCTTGCCGCTGAATCCTATGGGCAGCAGAGGCATGCTGTTGAACGGGCTGGTGACAGGGTTGGTCCAGATGCGTTCATTGTGTCGGGTGTCAATGACCTCCCAATTGCAATAGGGTACTATGACGGTGTGGAACTCCAGTCCCTTTGAGCGGTGGATGGTGTATAGGTGTATGCCGTTGGCATCGGTTGCCGGGATAGGGGTCTTGGACAGTCTGTCATCCCATTCTGTAAGAAAAGCCGATGGTTCGGCGGGATTGCGGCTGAGCCATTGACAGATAGTGTCAAGCAAAGTCATGACATACTGGTCCTGACCGGGTATGAGGTTCAGTTCCAGGATGGAGTAGAGTTTCTCAGTAAGCTCGTATAGCGGCAGGTGGCGCAGTGAATCCAAACTATCGCGCATGGCTTGTGGGAGGGAGTTTTCAAGCCCCTGAGCCATGATGCGGTCAAAAGGAGCTCCGGACTTTACTATGTTGCACTCACGCTCCCAGACAAGTTGCGCCAGAGCCACATTGTCTGTGCTGTCAGTAATCCAGCGCAGAGCATTGATGAGTATTCGGACAGATGCCGATGAACTCAGCTGGAATGCCTCGCCGGATATCATCCTGTATTCCGGACGGTTCGCGGCGAACCACCCGGCAATATCGGTTATCTGATTGCCGTAACGGCATAGTATGGTTATGTCGGTCTGTTTTACCCCGGCAGCGGTCAGTTTGTC
>CADCLI010000122.1 GCA_902802285.1 uncultured Bacteroidales bacterium | reverse complement strand
AGAATGGGATATGAGCAACCAGCTTCATTTCTTCTTCGCACCGCCTTCCGATTCAAAGTCAACGATCTCCGCCATGTCAAGATGATGACCATCTCCGAATTCTATTCCCAGTTCCCGATCGCCGACCAAAAACGCGTCATCAACTGGGTCAATGCGATTTCTGATCCCTCGACCAAAGCCCCGGATTATCTTGAGACCGATATCCATGACCTCAAGGATGACTTGCCGGAGCAACCGCTTTGGCATGAGGATGGCTATGTCCTGTTTTACGGACAGGGGCCTGTCTCCTGGATACGTACATCACAGGGCTTTGAACACCAGTTAAATACCTACTCTGATTGGGGTTATTATTTTCTGACAGACCGTGAGGACCCTGAAAAGGCATCCTTCGTAACAGTTGACGCTGACAGTATGCCCGGCATCATAATTGACAGTTATCCTGATTATACGGTTTATGATCCCGATGAATTCAGCTGGTACCGTTCTGGCCGAAGGTTGTTTGAGAAATATGACTATGCAGACGGAGGCGCTCACTCATACCGGTTTGACCTTAAAGGTGTGACAGGAGACAATGTAGTGATGAAGGTGGCCTTTTCGGCATCTTCATCAGATGAGACCCGCCTGACAGTAAATGTAAACGGTACTGATGCCGGATATATGGACATAAAGGCTGTGGGCCCATCGGATGTGGCTTCTGTTGCCGAGAAATCATTTGTAATCAGCGGACTGTTTTCGGAGCAGAATACTGTGCGTCTGACGCATGCCAGGACGTCGGGCGTATCCGGTCATCTGGATTATATCCGTCTGAACTACAGACGCAAACTTGCCCTTTATGGCTCAAATACCATATTCCGTACAGACAAAGAGTTGGCCGGAGTCAGTTTCAGGGTATCGGACTCCAATGAAGATGTCCGCATTTGGAGAATATCAGCCGACGGGACATATGGCATAGTTCCCTCGGTATTTGAAAACGGTCAGACGGTAACGATGGCCGCTTCATACAATACCGATGATATCCTGCTGGCTGTAAACGTAAAAGGCAGTTTCCCGGAACCTGTCAGGGTGGGGCTGGTTGAGAACCAGAATCTTCACGGACTGGATTCGGTGGATATGGTCATAGTCGTCCCCACATCGGGGCAACTGACCCAACAGGCTGAAAGGTTGGCGGCTGCCCATCGCGAATATGACAGTCTGAAAGTAAAGGTGGTACGTGCCGATATGGTCTATAACGAATTCTCTTCGGGTACACCCGATGCCACCGCTTTGCGCCGTTTCATGAAGATGCTCTATGACCGTGGCGGAACGGATGCTGCCCCCAGGTATCTGCTGCTTATGGGGAACAGCGCCTGGGATAACCGTATGCATGTTTCTGACTGGGCGGGACAGAATCCGGACGATTATCTGCTGTGTTATGAATCCTATGAATCGTTGAGTCATACCGCATCATATGTCATGGAAGATTATTTCGGGTTCCTGGATGACTCGGAAGGGCGTTTCCTGCTGTCTGAAAAGGTTGACCTTGGTATAGGCCGTCTGGCAGTGGGCTCAGTCGCCCAGGCCCGGGATAAAGTGACCCAGATTATTGACTATATGAACGGAGCATATTCGGGAGCCTGGTGTAACCGGATCCTGATTCTGGGTGATGACGGAGACAATAACACACATATGCAGGACGCAAACAACGTTGCTGACATATATCAGAGCGTGAACCCGGCAGTAGATGTACGGAAAATCTACTGGGATGTCTATCAGATGGAGGTTACGGCATCGTATAACGGGTATCCATTGGTGAGAAAGCAGTTGCTTAAAGAACTGGAGGACGGCGCTCTCATAGTTAATTATTCCGGTCATGGAAGCACAGAGGTCCTTTCGCATGAACTGGTTATGAATAAAACCGATATGAGACAACTCAAGTCCAGGCATTTGCCCTTCTGGATAACCGCCTCATGCGACATTGCTCCCTTTGATTCCCCATTGGAAAGCATGGGTATGAATCTTTTTACAAATACACAAGGCGGAGCAATAGGTATGCTGGCCACGACAAGGACAGTTTTTGCCAGTCAGAACGGAATGATAAACCGCAGTTTCAGCAGATATGTGCTTTCCAAATCAGAGGATGGTCGTCTGAACAGTCTGGGTGAAGCCCTGCGACTGGCAAAGAATGAACTTGTAACTGCCGGTTACGGAGAGACAGACCGTTCTTCAAACAAGATACATTTTGTGTTGCTGGGCGACCCGGCAGTACGTCTGGCTGTAGCAGAACTCAATGCTGTGGTGGATTCTTTCAATGACTCCGATACCACCGTGACAGGTGTGGCAGAAGCAGGCTCGGTAGTGACAGTGAAAGGACATATAGAATGTAACGGCGAGAGGGTTGAGGGCTATAACGGTCTGCTGTCCGGTACTGTTTTTGACAATGAAAGACTCATTACCTGCCGCAACAATCTCAAGACTGCCGATGAGCCCTTCTCGTTCATGTATCGGGACCGCATTCTCTATTCCGGAACTGATTCCGTAATTAACGGAGAGTTCTCATTCTGCTTCCCCGTCCCATTGGACATCAACTACTCGGGTCAGGAAGGAAGGATCAGTCTGTATTGCATCGGGAATGACGGTCGTGATGCCAATGGATATTTCAGTGATTTTACCGTAGGCGGTACAGCCGAAGGACTGAAACCCGATTCCACCGGTCCTGAGATATGGTTGTACCTTAACACTCCCACATTCCAGTACGGATCAAAAGTGAATCCCACACCGATGCTGTTTGTCCAACTCAGTGACAGTTCGGGGCTCAATACATCGGGTAATGGCCTTGGTCATGATATCCTTCTGGTGATTGACAATAATCCCAATCTGACATGGGTCCTGAACAGTTATTTTGAGCAGGATCCGGGTGATTACCGAAGCGGTCGTGTGATGTTTAACATACCGGAACTGCCAGAGGGCCGTCATGAACTGATGTTGAGGGCTTGGGATATGATGAACAATTCAACAACTGTCTATCTGGGATTCAAGGTCGTCAGAGACCTGGAGCCCAAATTCACGGTCGATGTCACTCAGAGTCCTGCCCGTGAAAGTACATCGTTCGTGATAACACATGACCGTCCGGGCCAGAATGCCCAGGTTACAGTTCAGGTGTCCGGTTCAGACGGCACTCTGCAATGGTCCTCTACCTGCAGGGATGAGTCCGGATCAGGAGTAACAGTGATAGACTGGAATCTTTGCAGTAGTTCCGGACAACGTCTGCAGCCCGGATTGTATCTGGTCAGGGCAATTGTCGGGACAGAGACCGGAGGCCGTTCAACTGCTTCTTGCAAGATGGTCATTGTGGGTCCATGACACAATAATAGTCTGTTATTTCAGTTTATTGTATGATGAGACATAATATATCAGTAATAAGATTTATCGTATCGGCCGGGCTGTTCCTGTCCACTCAGACGCTTCACGCCCAGAAAGAGATATTCAACCCTGTTTACACAGGTGTTACTTCACTGTCAATTGCTCCTGATTCACGTGCAGGTGCTATGGGAGATGTGGGTTGTGCCACAGACCCGTATATGGATAACAACAGCCAGTATTGGAATCCTTCAAAGTATCCTTTTACAAACAGTCAGGCCGGAGTGTCTCTCTGTTATACACCCTGGCTACGCAAACTGGTAAGTGACATTGACCTGGCTAACTTGACTGGTTACTATAAACTGGATGATTACTCCGTTCTGAGTGGTTCTCTTACTTATTTTTCGCTGGGTGAGGTTTTTGTATCGACCGATGGTGGCCAGACACTGAAAAACTTTTCAATCCATCCTTATGAGATGGCCGTTGACTTTGATTACTCACGTAAACTTTCAGAGACTTTTTCTGCCGCAGTAGGTTTGAGGTTCATATATTCTGACCTTCAGTATACATACGAAGATGACGTTTTTCCGGGTAAGGCTTTCTCGGCCGATATATCGATGTTCTACAACAATTATATAGCTGTAGGCCGTAGGGACTGCCTTCTTGGACTGGGACTGAACGCATCCAATATCGGAAGCAAGATATCATATGACGGAGGGCAGACCAATGAGTTCATACCGACAAACCTGCGCCTTGGATTCTCACTAACCATACCTATTGATGAGTACAACTCATTTGCCTTATGCGCCGATGCCAACAAACTGATGGTTCCGACCAAGCCTACATACAGTCAGTTCATGAATGAAGTTTATCCTGAGGCTGACCCTAAGGATTTGAGTTACACATCGGATTATGTGCAATGGCTGGCAAGTACCGGATATAACGAAATGTCGCCGATTGCCGGAATATTCAAGTCATTCAGTGATGCTCCCGGTGGATTTGAAGAGGAACTGCGTGAGATTTATTGGGGCGTAGGTGCTGAGTATAATTACAATGACCAGTTTTTCCTGCGTGGCGGATATCACTATGAGAATGAGTACAAGGGAAACCGTAAATACTTCACTTTGGGTGCAGGTTTCCGCATGAATGTTTTCTCGCTCGATGCTGCATACCTGATATCTACCGCCCAGAGCAATCCTCTTGACCAGACATTACGTTTCACCCTGTCGTTCGATATGGACGGCATCAAACAGATTTTCGGCAGATGACAAATATTCGCGTAGGATACGGATTTGACGTGCACCGCCTGGTGGAGGGTCGTGACCTCTGGATTGGCGGGATAAAGATAGAGCATACTCTTGGTCTTTTGGGACATTCTGATGCAGATGTCCTTATTCACGCTATCAGTGACGCTCTTCTTGGCGCGGCAACCCTCCGTGACATAGGGTACAATTTCCCTGATACCGACATGCAGTACAAGGATATTGACAGCAAGATCCTGCTTAAGCGTACTGTTGACCTTCTGGCCTCAAAAGGATGGCAGGTGGTAAACATAGACGCCACCGTCTGCGCCGAGCACCCCAAACTCAATCCCCATATACCGCAAATGCAACAGGTCATGGCTCAGGTAATGGACATCGATCCCGACCGCCTCTCAATCAAAGCCACCACTACCGAGAAACTCGGTTTTACCGGCCGTGAGGAGGGTATCTCCGCTCACGCCGTCGCTCTCATCGAGAGGATTTAGGGAAAACTTGAAGGGTATAGTCTCTGTTACTCTGGAACTTTCCAGTTGCAGTAGCCGGACTACCCCCTTTGGGGACCATCAGTGAAGTGGCGTTAAGCGTAGGGACTTGGAGGATCCCGTTAAGAACGGCGCTTCGTTCAACGACCGTTAAGTCCCGAAGGG
>CADCLI010000121.1 GCA_902802285.1 uncultured Bacteroidales bacterium | reverse complement strand
GTTCATTTGAGAATAATTTTCTGGAGAGTTGGGAATACATACAACTTGAGGGAGACAATCCCGATGCCCTTATGCCCGATATTGAAGGCGTTCTTTATGATGACGGACTTCTGTTTGTCAGGAGCACCATGTACGGTAGTTACAACGAAAGACAGACACTTATCAAAGTATTTGACTGTACAGGAAAGTACCTGAATGACATAGGCCGCCAGGGCCGTGCCAAGAATGAATATCTGAGCTTTTGCGATTGGGCCATCAACACCAGAAGCAATGAGATTATAGTTTTTGACAACTTTGCAAGATGCCTGAAACGCTATGACTATAAAGGGAACTTTATAGGACAGACAGGACTTGCCCGGAATACACCTAAGGACGGCTTTTATGGCATGGAAATGGAAAAATGTCTGTCGGACGGATCAATACTGTATCATGGCGGAATCTCCATACTCCCTTCGCATGAATATTTCCACTTAAACCCTGACGGAACCTATCAATCCCCATACCGAATGACGGAATACCTTCTTCATTGCGATATGGACCCCTCTGAATTCATAGAACTGAGAGGCGATGTTGCAGTAACAGATTTAACATCCTGTAGGAGCAATATAACATCCGACACCACCTACCTGTTACGCGCACTTGACAATCACATTTACAAGATTTATGGAGACTCCATGGAATGTGTGGCAAACATGGCCTTCATGCCCGATATGCCATACAAAATGAAATGTGATTATGATTATGAGAACGATGATCAATATATGGGCTACAGCATACCCAACTTCTTTTATGACATGAAAGACTACGTGTACATATGGTACATTCACGACAATGAATATCTTTTTGACAAAAGGACATCAAAGATGTATCACATGAATCACGACACTTTACATGTTTCTCTCCCGGAGATGGGTGTGTCAATAAGTGGAAACACTCTGATAGGATGGTCGCCCGATTATTATATCAACAATGCCGTCAATCTTATGGACAGCCCTGATTACGATCACCGCTTCACACCGGAGGTAGAAGCATTCTACCGTAAAGCCGCCAGGAGTGACAATCCGGCCATTATCATCGCCCGCTTCAAAGAAAACACCCCGGATTGACCAGGTCTTGATTAACAATAACACCACCCTGACGTCATAATAAAGATTTTACCAATTAAATTCTTTTATGAATAAAGAAACTATCAGAAAGAGCCTGAGCAGAGCATTCTGCCTCATCGCTCTCACTTGCATTTCAATTACAGCCGGAGCAAAGAACACCGCAATCAATGATTACTCACAGTCTGGAGATACAATCAATTCAAGTTTCAGTCTCAATAATCCCAAATTCGGCCAGATTCTGAAATCCCTGCAGCAGTTTGCCGATGACCTGCAGCAGAAATTCCCGGACGTCATTCAGGAGCCCGTTGACCTGAATCTTAAGTTTGATTTCAATCTTGATCTTACTTCCTCTCAGCCATTCCTGCTTATTAAGGTAATCTACAACACTCTGGCAGGTGACGACGGAATGGTTAACCAACTCAAAGACAAAGAGATAAAGAAGTTTGACCAGAAGACTCTCAACAAGCTCAAAAAGCAGTTCCGCAAAAGATCAAACAAGGAGATAAAGAAACTCTGCAAGAGAGACCGCCAAACCCAGAAAGAACTCAAGCACAAGATCCAAAAACTTCTGGACGGCATCCAGATCAAAGAATAAAATCACATATTATGTTCACAATGTCCTTCAGTTACATACTGTCCCGCACCCGCAAAGCGGCATTCTATCTATCAAACAAACAAATAGACAGATACAGCAATAATCAAAAGCAAAATCAGTAAGCCTATAAAAAGCAGGTAATAAATAAGGGTCTTGACTGTGAGCCAGAAACTCTTTCCGTAACTGATGCCGAACAGCTGGTGGTAATCAATCATTATCAGCAGCGCGCAAAACAGCATCCCTATCTCATTACTCTGGCCCAGCGATAGTATCAGCACAAAGAGCATAAAGAAACTGAACTGGCACAGCACGTACGCAGCAGTGGTGGCCGATGCTGCCCACCCCATTGACTGTTTGCGCAGCACAATACGCATGGCCGGCCATAGCAACAGGAAAATCTCCAGAAAATACTGTATGCCCTGACTGCGCAACGCGCTCTCTAATGCAGCCAGCGATGCTTTCTTGGGAGAATCTACGGCCTCAGGATGACTGTCCAGATGCATCAATATGTCTATCTGCTCCAGATAGACCATAAGATTATCCGTTTTCAGTTTGATCTCTTGGTTAATCTCTGCCATCGTAACCGAATCCACACTTGAGAAATCCAGATTGATAATTGACCCTGAAGATAAAACGGAGTCCGAATCAATACTATAATCCGATGATTTATCGGTTTTATACTCCGGATGTGCAATCGATGAAACCAAAGAGAAGAATGCGTAGAATATTATGAGCGACGTAAGCGGTGCCAGATAAAGGTCATGCTTACCTTTTATATAATCTCGTATCATGTAACCCGGGCGCAGCAGCAGATGCACGAACGTACGCTTGGCATCATCATTCAGGAAAGGAATGCTGTCAAACGCACCACGATAAAAACCCTTTACGCCATCCTCGGGCGCATCATTGGCCACAGTCCACTCTGATTTCCACGGATTGTAACCCAGCACCTGCCATATCCGGAACGCCCGGAGCCTCACCTTGATACTATGTCTCTTCATAACCAGCCGCAAAATTACTCATTTTCCGCCAAAGTGTCCCACGCCCACCCCGCTCAGAATACGCTCTCTCGCGGGTGGCTGTGGGACACATGCTCATACAGGGGGTGTGTCCCGCGCTCATCGGCCCCACAGCGCTCAGGAAGCGGTTCGCTGTGGGACACTTTGGCGGGAAAGCAAAAAAAACACATCTTTGCTGAACCTTTTCCACCGTTGCGTGTATGCACTGATGAAGCGCTTCAAGAAAAAGTGTAACATATCAATCAAACTAACATGAACAGAAAAGTGTTTTCAATGATAATGCTGGCTACCTTTTTAATGGCCGATGCATACGCAGCAACCGATAAGACAGAAACCGCTAACAAGCCCGAACAGATTGTATCATTTGTCAAGACCAGGCATGATGCCGGATGGTATGCAAACCAGGCCCGGCTGTGGGAAGCCCAGGTCACACTGACGCCCTCTGATGACGATGCATGGATAAACTGGTTTCACGCCACCCGATACAAACTGATGTTTGAGAGTGAGGATGAAAACTTTGATGATGCCCCGCTCGCAGCAATTGCCGCAAAAGTCCGCAGGGAACGCCCAGACAGTTACGCCCGCTATTGCCTGGATTACTACTGCAATATGTGGCTCAAAGAGTCCGAGAACCAGGCGGACAACATGGAGAAAGCCATCAGGATGCGCCCGGACAATGCCTATATGTATAAGGATTACGTAGTGTATCTGCTCAACAAAGGCAAGACAGACTTAATGGCCGATATCCTCAAGCGATGGTATAATACCGGAGAATACTCCTACAGCCTGCTATCGTATGCATATAATCAGTTGGCAGGTATGGAGTATAACGGTATTCTTTTTGTAAACGGCGATACTCCCACATTCTCGTCTCTGATGGTACAGTACGGAAAGGGGCTTTATACAGACAGAACGGTGATATGTGTAGGACTGCTATATTCACCCGATTATCTCAAGAACATATGCATCCAGTTGGGTATCAGCCAGATAGAAGGCCCCACAGACTGGACCGAGCAGGGACTCAGAACCTGGGAGGAGAATCTTTACCTTACCGTAGCCCGCGAGACAGGACGCCCCATTTACTTCTCTACCCTTATGGATCACCTTCCTTTCACGGACAAACTTTACTCCGAAGGACTGGTCTATAAATACAGTCCCAGGCGCTATGACAACCTATCAGTAAAACGCAGGAATTTTGAGGAGATATATCTCACTGATTATCTGTACGAGACATTCACCCCTGAGACATACGAGGCATCGGCCTATAAGCTCAATCTCAACTATATTCCATGTTTCAAGTCACTGCTGGATTTCTATAAGGGAAACGGTGAAAAGCGCCAGATGCGCAGGCTGTACGGTCTGATGAAACGCGTAGTAGCCCGCACTGAAAACATAACCGACGAGGAACGTAAACGCTATAACGATGAGATTGACCGCTGAAACGTTCCGAACCCTCTACCTTGAGCACGGCCCGCGTGCCCAAGGTTTCTTTCTGAGGATGACCGGCTTTGACCGCGAATTGGCCCGAGACCTGACTCAGGACCTGTTTCTGCGGCTGTGGGATTCCAGACACAATTACGATGAGAGACGGCCGTTCCGGACTTGGATGTTTGCCATAGCATACAATATGCTCAAGAATGAGTACCGCCGCCGCATGACTGTGATGGAATATGCGGAAAACGCCCCGAAGGAGGAACCCGTAACAGACACCGACCATCTGGAACAGGAGCAGCGCGACTGGATACTGCGCTGTGCCATCGGCCGTCTTCCAGAACCGCAAAAGGTGGTGTTCCTCTTAAGATATGAGGAGGAACTGCCCCTATCCGAGATTGCCCGTGTATGCAACATACCTGAAGGCACAGTGAAATCACGTCTGTTCAGCGCGCTGACAGCCGTGCGTAACTATTGTAAAAACAATGAATAAAGATATGGACAAACTTACTGAACTTGAAAAAGAGAACCGGGAGCTGATTGCTCGGATCAAATCAAATGCCGATGCCCAGGACCGCAGCATGACACTGCCTCCGCTGGACATCAAAGACAGCGAGCCCGGAATGCTGCGCCGCCGCATACCTTCATGGGTAGCCGTAGCAGCCATGCTTGCAGGTGTTGTCATCGGAATAGCAATGCCTAAATTAGGCAGCATCGGCAACAATGGCAATACCGCCTTCAACTATGCCGACACCTGCCGAAGCGTAGCACAAGACGACGTAAACCTGTCCCTACTCATCACTTCTCTCTAACTGAAAGCAAAAAAATAGTCCCTAAGAGCGCACCAAATCGGATTTTTGCAGTATCTTTGTGCCCGTAAGCCGCAATTCAGCCCTTCCAAGGGATTTCCGGAAGCGGCAATCAATCCGATTTTTCATTAAACATACCTTACGTAATGTCAGTGTGTCCGTAGTGCATCACGGATATTGCCAAGGTCCAATAAAACAATGTTTGACATACTGCAATTAAAGAGCAAGAGTCTGGATGAGCTCCAGGCCATTGCAAAAGAGATGGGCATCAAGGCCAAGGATGACAAGAACCAGCTGGTTTATGACATTCTGGACGAGCAGCGCCTGAGAAAGTCTATACCGCCGATGAGAACGGCCAGGCAAAATCTGTAGAGAAGAAACAGAACGCTCCCAAGCCAGAAGCCAAGGAAGCCAATGAGGTTAAACAGGAAGTAGAGGCCGAAAAACCGCAGGTTATCAAGGATGATAAGCCCCAGCAGGATTCAGCTGCAGTTCCAGCACCTCAAGGTAAGAAAAAACGCGGCCGTCCAGGCAACAATAATAATAAGGATAAAGCCGCAGTGCAGGAATCAGCACAGCAGTCCGCACAAGAACCCATTCAAGCTCAGCAAGCCGTTGAGCCAGCTCGGAAGGAGGAGCTCCCCCAGCCCGCACCGCAGGCAGGCCAGCAGAAGCGTCGCGGACGCCCGCGCAAGCAGCAGGTTGAGGTACCTCTGCCCGAGATTGACGATGAGAATGTAACCATGCCGGTTACTGACGCTTACGAGCAGGAGGAAGAGCCTGTACGTCAGGTTGCAGAGCCTGCAGTCCAGTTGGAGCAGCCCGCCCAGACTGATGCCCAGGAAATGCCCGAGCAGCCCCGCCAGGAGCAGTTCCGCGGCGAGCAGCCCTACCAGCAGAACGGCCAGCGTCAGCAGAACAACCAGCGTCAGCAGAATAACCAGAACCAGAACAACCAGCAGAATCAGAACCGCCGTCAGATGCAGGAGGAGCGTATGTACGATTTCGGTGACGTGCTCCGCGGTGAGGGCGTGCTGGAGATCATGCCCGATAACTACGGATTCCTGCGTTCATCGGACTACAACTATCTGGCATCGCCCGATGACATATACGTATCACAGTCACAGATCAAACTCTTCGGCCTTAAGACCGGCGATGTTGTGGAGGGCGTTATCCGTCCGCCGCGTGAAGGTGAAAAGTATTTCCCGTTGGTTAAGGTGTTCCGCATAAACGGTCTGGAGCCCTCCGTGGCACGTGACCGCGTTCCGTTTGAGCATCTGACCCCGTTGTTCCCGGATGAGAAATTCACCCTGTGCAACGGCAAGAATGATAACCTGTCGGCCCGCGTAGTTGATATGTTCGCACCCATCGGCAAGGGACAGCGTGCCCTGATAGTAGCCCAGCCCAAGACCGGTAAGACCATACTGCTCAAGGATATAGCAAACTCAATTGCCGCCAACCATCCCGAGGCATACATGATAATGCTGCTCATTGATGAGCGCCCCGAGGAGGTTACCGATATGGCCCGCAGCGTAAAGGCCGAGGTCATTGCATCGACCTTCGATGAGCCCGCCGAGCACCACGTAAAGATAGCCAGCATCGTAATAGAGAAGGCCAAGCGCATGGTTGAGTGCGGACATGATGTAGTGATTTTCCTTGACTCAATAACCCGTCTGGCACGCGCCTACAACACCGTTGCACCTGCATCAGGTAAGGTACTTTCAGGTGGTGTCGATGCCAACGCACTGCACAAGCCCAAGCGTTTCTTTGGTGCCGCACGTAACATTGAGAACGGAGGTTCACTCACAATCGTGGCAACC
>CADCLI010000120.1 GCA_902802285.1 uncultured Bacteroidales bacterium | reverse complement strand
CCTTTCTATATGAGCGAGCTAAAATCCCTGATGGCTAATCTGATCAATAACCGTCTGATTGTAAAGGGAAAGTACTCAGGACAGCAGGAACAGGCTCAGCAGGTCAAGCAGGTTCATTTTGAGTCCAGTGACGAACTGTTCATGAAACGGGTCATGGAGATTGTGAATGCCAATATCTCCAACAGCGAATTCAATATCACCCAGATGGTGGATGAGGTTGGAATGAGCCGCACGCAACTGCATCGCAAGCTTAAGGAACTGACCGGATTCTCGGCCGCCCGCTTTATGCAGAACATCCGTATGCAACAGGCTATGAAACTGCTTAAGGAAAAGCGCGTAAACGTATCCCAAATAGCCTACAGCGTAGGTTTTTCATCCCAGACCCACTTCTCCACCACCTTCAAGCAGTACTACGGCGTCAGCCCGACAGAGTATATCCGACAGCTGGAAGCAGACGAGCAGAAGTAACGGTAGAAATTCAGGGGTATAGTCTCCTGAACTACGCGCTTCGCGCTATCCCTCCCATCCCCAATAAGACGCTCTGGAAGGCATGAGTAAACTCCTACCTTCCAGAGCATCTTCTTGAGCACGGGCCCCTCCCGTTCACAAGCCCACGGGCGGCCATGGTTCCTGAGACTATACCCCCGAATTTCTACCGTTACTTCTGCTCTAGTGAGTGCAGGAGGGTGATTTCATCGGCCCAGAGGGATTCATCGGGAGTTTCCAGAATGAAGGGGATGTGGTTCAGGTTGGGGTCCTGCATTATCTTTTTGAAGAAGTCCAGACCCAGGAAGCCTTTTCCTATGGAATCATGGCGGTCTACGCGGGAGCCAAGTTCTTTTTTGCTGTCATTCAGGTGGATGGCACGCAGGTATTCCATGCCGATTTCGTTGTCAAACTCCTCCCAGACGCTCTCGTACGCGTTCTTGAGGTCGTAGCCGGCGGTATAGGTGTGGCATGTGTCTATGCAGACTCCTACGCGGGACTTATCGGTCACTCCGTCTATTATGCGCTTTATCTGCCAGAAAGCGAATCCCATGTTGGAGCCCTGTCCGGCGGTATTTTCGATGACTGCGGTAACGCCGCTGGTCTTTTCTAGTGTCAGGTTGATGCTCTCTGCAATACGGTCCAGGCACTCCTCGGGAGTAATCTGCTTAAGGTGGCTGCCGGGGTGGAAGTTAAGCATGGTCAGTCCCAACTGCTCGCAGCGCTGCATCTCATCCAAAAACGATGCGCGTGATTTCTCCAATCCTTCTGCATCCGGACTACCCAGATTAATCAAATAACTGTCATGAGGAAGTATGTATCTGGCCTCAATCCCCGACTTCAAAACCTCAGCCTTAAACTTCTCAATCTCAGTAGGTTGCAGAGGTGTACCAAACCACTGTCGCTGATTTTTAGTAAACAAAGCAAAGGCCGAAGCCCCAACTGCCATAGCATTGACGGGAGCATTGAAAACACCCCCCGAAGCCGATACATGTGGACCAATATGTTTCATAATTCCAATATATGATAAGTCCGGCCAAGTGAGCCGAGGAAAAATGGGGTGTTGGCAGTCAAATTTTTCCGGTGTTAATAAATCAATATAGTACAAAAGGGGTCTGTCCCCTTTTGTATCATTTTTATCCCAGGTCTACTACTGTGATGCCGTGGCCACCGAACTGGATGTGCTCGTCGTGGTAGTCCTTGACGGCAGGAACGGTGTGCAGATACTGGCGGATAAGGTTGCGCAGTATGCCGTTGCCGGTACCGTGCAGGATGCGTACGCGACTCATGCCGATGAGCGTGGCATCGTCAATAAAGTGCATAACGGTCTGGATTGCCTCGTCACCACGCATGCCACGCACGTCAATATCAGGCTTGAAAGCCAGTTTGCGGTTATAGATGTCATCGTGAGTCTGCTTGCTCACATATGTGGCGGTGCGTACATCCTGAACCTTTACAGGCTCAGCCGGCTCCAGACGGTTAGCCTTGACCGATGTCTTGATAAGGCCGAATGCAACGGTAACATCATTCTTGTTGACCGATATCACCTCACCGACCTGGGTCTGGCCGGCCAGCCGGACCGTGTCACCCACTTTGATGGTTTGACTTTGGCGTTGGCTTTGGCGTTGGCTTCCATCCGGTGCGTGGCTGCCATCCGGTGCGTTAGTTGCCTGAAGAGCGGGTTGCTGGGGACGGAGGGCTTTGTCGCGTTTGCGCTGCTCGCGGCGCTCCTGGCTCTGACGGATGCGCTCCATCTTGCGCTGTATGCGCAGTTCGTCCTCGGAGTTGGCCTGGCGGTCATCTATAGTCTCCTTGAAATCAGTAAGTTCCTGACGCGCCAGACGGGTAAGCTCCTTATCGGCCTGGGCCTCACGGATGGTGCGTATGGTGTTCTCAATCATGGCGTTGGAGTCCTGGATAAGCTGATCAGCCTTTTCCTTGGCCTCGCGGATGATTGATTTGCGCTCTTTCTGCAGCGATTCAAGTTCCTGACGGTGCTGCTCAATCTGCTGGTCCAGCTGTTTTTCCAGCTGATGCACGTTCTGGCGCTTGTTCTCCCAGTATCGCTTGTCACGGACTATGTCCTGCAGGTACTTATCGGCATTCACATAGTCACGTCCGACAATCTGGGTGGCATCCTCAATGACATCCTCGGGCAGACCTATCTTACGGGCAATCTCTACGGCAAATGAGCTGCCGGGATTGCCAATCTGCAGTATATAGAGCGGTTGCATCAGGTGACGGTCATAGAGCATGGCGCCGTTGCGGATGCCCTCATTGCCATCGGCATAGTGCTTAAGGTTCTGATAGTGTGTGGTTATGATGCCGAACACGCGGTTGCGGTTGAATCGCATCAGCACCGACTCGGCAATGGCACCGCCTATGTTGGGCTCCGTTCCGCTTCCAAACTCATCTATCAAAATGAGTGAGCGGTTATCGGCATACTTTATCATATTCTTCATGTTGAGCAGATGGCTGGAGTAGGTACTCAGGTCATCGTCAATGCTCTGCTCATCACCTATGTCTATGAATATGCTCTTGAATATGCCGGCATGGCTGTTGGGGCGCATGGGCACGGGTATTCCGCACTGCAGCATGTACTGCAGCAGGCCTACGGTCTTGAGGCACACTGACTTACCACCTGCGTTGGGGCCCGATATAAGCAGTATGCTGTTCTTGGAATCCAGGTCAATGTCCAGCGGAACCACCGTCTTGTCATGCTTGGCAAGAGATAGTTTTAGCAGCGGATGTACGGCCTGTACCCAATCAACCACTGTCTTGCGCTCCATTATGGGCTTGCATGCGTCAAAATCCAGCGTCAGACGGGCTTTGGCGCGGATAAAGTCTATCTGTGCCATGAAGCCGTATGATTCCAGGATTGACGGAATCTGGGGGCGTATGGAGTCTGTAAATACAATCAGGATTCGGGTGACCTCACGTTTCTCATCGGCCTCAAGTTCACGGATGCGGTTATTGGCCTCAACAACCTCCTCGGGCTCTATGAATACGGTCTTGCCCGATGCGGACTCATCATGTACAATACCGCGTATCTTGCGCTTGAGCCCCGGTGCCACGGGCAGTACCAACCGGCCGTCACGCATGGTGGGAGCGGCATCCTTGTCTACAAGACCATCGGACTGGGCCTGCTTGAGGATGCTGCCCAGTATGCGTGATATGCTGAATGACGTATTGGTAAGGTCCATGCGGATGCGGTAGAGCTCGGGGCTGGCATTGTCCTTGAGCTTGCCGAACTTGGTCAGTATCTTGGCAATTCCCTGTGTTATGGACGGGAATACGGCTACGCTCTGTGCAAGTTCGGTAAGGTTGGGGTAGAGTCCCTGATTGTCCTCCTTGTTAAGGAACTCCACTATGCCGCTGATAGTCTCCAGAGAGCGCCACAGACCCAGCAGTTCGGCCTCATCGAGCCATGTGCCTACCACCTTTATGCGGGCCAGTGCCTCACGCAAGTCATGATAATTCTGATCGGGGAATGATTTGCCCTCGGTGAGTATCCTGACAAATTCCATGGTCTGGTCCAGGGCCTTCTCAATGGGCTGGAAATCAGTCATGAACTGCATATCGTCAACCAGCTGGACTCCCAGCGGGCATATGCAACGGTCGGCGAGCATCTGTCTGATCTCGTCAAAACCGGTCTTATGTTCAAAATTGTCAGGATATATCATCTTACTTGACAAGAATGTTAATGTTGGTGGCACCGGCACGTTTGGTGAGCCAGTCCTTTATCAGATCAATTTTTGGCTGAATATCGGTATCATCCTGGAATGAGATGATGCAGATATATGCGGTATCGGTTGCCGCACCGTCAGTGTTGTATGAAATATGGCGCTGCAGCGACATGTCGTTAATTTCGGGTACGAATATGCCAAGTTCGCGGGTCATGCTGCTCACGGCAAGCGTATCGGCAGTACGAATGGATGAGAGCTGCTCCTGAAGGTGTGAAATCTGGCGGTTCTTCTCGTTGAGCATCTCGGTGTAGTTGCTCTGCAGGGCCGTGATGGCTATTCCGCCGTCCTCTTGGTTGGACTGACGCACTACCAGGTCAACCTTGGGCAGATGGTAGACGCTTGACATCTGCCCGCGTATGTTGTTGATTACGTTGTCCGATAACGGCTCGCCGAACAGACGCACCTCAATCACAGACTGTTTGCGCGGGTTGGCGTTGTACTCATATTTGGATTCAACTACGAAAGTGTTGTCATATTTGAAAGCCTCGTCCACAAAGTTCCGGTAATTGGCCTCGAATGCAGACCTCTGTATGATTGAGATGGCTATCAGCACGCTGGGCAGGGTAACTATGATGATGACCGCAACCATGGCGCGCTTGAGTTTCTTCAGTTTGCCGGGCTCCAACTCACCTATCATCTTGAAATTCATTACACGGGTTACAATGAATGATGCCAGCGCAATGAAAATGGAGTTGATGGTAAAGAGATACAGCGCACCCAGCATGAATCGGAACTGGAGTGTGGCCAGTCCGTAGCCTACGGTGCAGAGTGGGGGCATCAGGGCGGTTGCAATAGCCACAATCGTATGTGGTAGGCTGCGTACGTGCCAGCAACTCGCTTTGGGTGGATGATATAAGCGGAAGCGTAAAGAATATGGCCGATGTGATAAGGCTTACCACAATCATAAACATGAAGTTACGCAGTGATTCCTTGAGCAGGTTGAAATCATACACTCCCATTGAATAACCCATGCCGATGATGGGGCCCATGAGCGGAGATATAAGCATAGCGCCGATGATTACGGCCGTTGAGTTGGTGTTAAGACCCAGAGAAGCAATGAATATGGCGAATATCAGGACCCAAAGGTTTGTGCCCCGAATCATTATTCCCTTCTGGATATTGGAGTTTACCTCCTCCTGCGATGCCGCATCGGCCCCCAATGCAAATCTCTCCAGCACCCTGTGTTTAAGGAACTCAGTAACCTTATTCTTGTCCATATTATAAATATTGGGTTATTTTTTCTGCAAAGTAATCAAAAAAGTGGGAGAGTGCTTGCTGTTTCCAAAAAAAATATCCACCTTTGCACCGCTCAAACGGAGAGAAATCCGGGATGGGTTTGGAAGGATGGCAGAGTGGTCGAATGCGGCGGTCTTGAAAACCGTTGACCTTCACGGGTCCGGGGGTTCGAATCCCTCTTCTTCCGCAAAAAAAGGGTCGCTTAATGCGGCCCTTTTTTTACTCCAGAAGAGGGATTCGGTAAACCTCATTTTATTTTGCTACGCAAAAGCGCTTCATTTCATTTCGCTTGGCGGCCCTCCGGGCCGGGGCCCTGCCCGGCCCATTCCTTTTTTTAATTTGCTACGCAAATGCGCTCCATTTCATTCCGCTTGGCGGCCCTCCGGGACCGCGGTCTCGCTCCACGCATTCGCTCGCACCGATACGCTGAACCTGCGTATACACGCTCATTCCATTCGCTATGGCACGGGTCCTCAGTGCAGATAGGTCTCTCTGTGCGTGATCCACAATTGCAGTCGGTTTCCAGTTAGGAGTAAAAATTAAGGCGACTTAAGGCGCCTAAATTTTTACCCGGCCTGGAAGGCCGGCAAGCGGAGTGAAACGGAGCGCGTTTCCAGAAGGAAACTAAAAAAAGGTTGTTTCTAATACGCAGATAGGATTCCATCCCGAGACTTTTGAGGCCAAAGGCCAAAAAAGTCAAAAATACCCGAGCACCGAAGGCGCGAGAAATCCGCCGGATGGTATTACTTAAGGAACGCGAAAAATACCGCGATTACCAGGAACACAAAAGATACCAGATGGTTCCAATGCAGGCTCTGGGTCTTGAAGCAGAACGTCAGGATAAGTGAGAATACTATCAGCGATACACACTCCTGGATAACCTTGAGCTGGACCAGGTTGAACGGACCGCCGTTTATATCGGACCCTATGCGGTTGGCGGGAATCATAAAGCAGTACTCAAAAAGAGCCAGACCCCATGACGCCAGTATGATAAGGATAAGCGGCCAGTCTGTAGTTATTTTCATCTCCTGAAGCTTTAGGTTGCCGTACCACGCAAAAGTCATGAATATGTTTGATGTCACCAGAAGCAATACGGTTGCAAATCCTTTCATCTTTTCTCTATTATAAAATGCGGTGCAAAAGTAGCAAATAATTGTATATCTTTGCCTGTATGAAATACATCAGAATCACCATATTATTGCTTCTGGTAAGTCTGGGGGTTTCATCGCAGACTCTCCAGCAGGGCCGCACTTACTTTTCACAGGGTAACTATGAGAAGGCCAAGCCCATAATGCTCAAATACCTCAAGCAGAAACCCGATGATGCCAGCCGCAACTACTGGTACGGCATATGCTGCATGGAAACAGGAGAAAAGGACAAAGCAATCCCTTATCTGGAAAAGGCTGCATCAAAGAAGATATTCAAGGCCTACCATGCCCTTGCGGATTATTATCTTGAGCGTGAGGACTATCAGCCTGCCATATCCAATCTGGAGGCATTCGTAAAGGGGATATCGACCGATAAGGAACTGCATGACCCAGCCCTTGAAGACAGCCTGACTCAAGCTACAGACAGCCTCAAGATGCTCTTCCGTATGCTGCGCAACACCAGCCGAATATGCTTTGTTGACAGTTTCAGGGTAAGCAAAGATGAGCTTTTCGGCAGTTACATACTGGGCGAATCGACAGGTTCGATAGGTCTTTCGTCCGATTTTCTGGATGATGAGCCTCAAGGTGAAGCCTTCCTTCCGGAAATGGGTCAGACCATCTATTACACCCGTCCCGGTATGGACGGACGCTACAGGCTGTTTACCCAGTACCGCAGTTTTGACCGCTGGACCGATGAGACCGCTCTGGGCGGATTGGAAACCGACGGCGACATCCGTTATCCGTTCATAATGAATGACGGCATTACCATCTATTACGCCGCATCCGGAACCGAGTCTATGGGCGGGCTGGATATATTCGTATCGCGTTACAACAGCGCTACCGGAAAGTTTCTCAAGCCCGAGAACATCGGCATGCCGTTCAACTCTGAGGCCAATGACTACCTTTACGTGATTGATGAGGACAATAATCTGGGTTGGTTTGCCACAGACCGCCGCCAGCCTCAGGACACTGTATGCATTTATGTATTCATCCCTAATGAATCCAACTCCAAATACAACTACGAGGAAGGCGATACGATGGCCATTCACCGTGCAGCCCGACTCATATCGATAGAAGACACACAGACAGACCTGAGGGAGGTGCGTAATGCCCGCCAGCGTCTCACCATCCTGCGGTATGAACTTGCCGAAAAGACCCAGCAGGGATCATTCTCTTTCATGATAGACGATGTCACCACATATCATGAAATATCGGACTTTCACAACAAGGATGCAGCCCGGCTCTTTGAGCGGTGGACCCAGCTCAGGAATCAGTATCAGGCCGATGCCGCCAGACTGGAGAAGCAGCGGGATGATTATGCAAATGCCTCCAGGCAGGACAAGGAGCGCATGAGCAAGAGCCTTCTGGAGTTTGAGGACAAGGTGCTGCAAGCTGAGACTCAGGTCAACAGGATGGAAAACGATGTCCGTTCAGCAGAGATCAATTACCTAAACCGATAAAGCTATGAGTACCTATTTCGCCCCATCGGAACTTATCATAAACAGTGACGGATCATGCTTTCACCTGCACCTAAAGCCGGAACAGCTGGCCGACAAGGTCATCCTGGTAGGTGACCCCGGACGCGTGGATCTGATTGCCGGGCTGCTGGACAGCGTGGAGTGCACCGCGAGCAACCGTGAGTTCCGCACCGCAACCGGACTGTACAAAGGGAAACGCGTCACTATCCAATCCACCGGAATAGGATGTGACAACATAGACATAGTAATGAATGAGCTGGACACTCTGGCCAACATAGACTATGCCACCCGCACAGAGAAACCCGTGCACCGCACACTTGATATAGTACGCATAGGCACCTGCGGCGGTCTGCAGCCCTTCACTCCGCTGGGCACTTACCTGTGCTCTGTCAAGAGCATAGGGTTTGACGGCCTGCTCAATTTCTATGCCGGACGTGATGAGGTATGTGACCTGGAGTTTGAACGTGCCTTCGTAGCCCACATGGAGTGGTCCACCAAGAAAGGCGCTCCTTATGTGGCCAATGCCAATCCCGACCTGCTTAAGCGCATCATGGCCGATGATGACAGGATGGTGCCTGGAGTAACCATTGCCTGCAACGGATTCTACGGACCGCAGGGACGTGTGCTGCGCGCTCCATTGGCCGATCCCAACCAGAATGCCAAGGTGGAGAGTTTTGAGTACAAGGGCATGAAGATCACCAACTTTGAGATGGAGAGTTCGGCCGTAGCCGGACTGTCCGCTTTGTTGGGTCATCGGGCCATGACAGTCTGCATGGTAATAGCCAACCGCTATGCCAAGGAGATGAACACAGACTACAAGCCTCTGATGAAGGAACTTATAATCCGTATCCTTGACCGCATCTAAGTGACACTAAACGACGATACAATCTGTGCTGTGGCAACCCGCGCCGGAGGAGCGCTGGGAGTGGTCCGTGTATCGGGCCCCGATGCCATCCGTCTGACCGACAGCATATTCCGCTCCGCATCAAAACATCCGCTTGCAAGCGCCGCTCCCTATTCTCTCTGCTACGGACAGATAGTTGACGGCACCGGTGCAGTAATCGATGATGTTCTGGTTAGTGTGTTCCGTGCCCCCCACTCCTTTACCGGACAGGACAGTACTGAAATTTATTGCCACGGATCCCAGTACATACTGCAAAGAATCTGCCAGCTGCTCATAAACGCCGGTTGCCGTCAGGCGGAGCCGGGCGAATATACCCAGCGTGCCTTCCTTAACGGCAAGATGGACCTGAGCCAGGCTGAGGCTGTGGCCGACCTTATAGCATCCACATCGGCCGCATCACACCGTCTGGCCATGAACCAGATGAAGGGCGGATTCAGCCGTGAGCTGCGCTCCCTGCGTGACCAGCTGCTGCAATTCACATCACTCATAGAGCTGGAACTTGATTTCAGCGAGGAGGATGTGGAGTTTGCCGACCGCTCACAGCTGGAGCAACTGGCCGCTCAGATAGATGATATCATAACCCGTCTGGCCCAATCGTTCAGCACAGGCGATGCCATAAGAAACGGAGTGCCCGTAGCAATCATCGGCCAGACCAACACCGGCAAGAGCACCCTCCTGAACCAGCTGCTTCACGATGACCGTGCGCTGGTAAGCGATATCCAGGGCACCACCCGCGACAGCATCGAGGACACCACCACCATAGGTGGAGTACTGTTCCGCTTTATAGATACCGCCGGCATACGCCAAACCACCGATACGGTTGAGTCCATGGGTATAGAGCGCTCCTACCGCAAGGCCCGTGAGGCAAGCATCATTCTCTGGATGACCGATGAGGCCCATCCAGCGGATGCAGAGACAGAGAAGACCATAGGCGAGCTTTCAGAAGGAAAGCATCTGATAAAGGTTCACAACAAATGCGATGATGCCTATGCCCTGCCCCAGCCCACAGATACGGACGTGTGGATATCGGCCAAATACGGATATGGACTTGAGCAGTTGAATAACCTTCTGGTCAAGGCCGCCGCTATCCCGGAAATCAGTGAGCAGGATGTGATTGTAACCAACATGCGTCATTACGAGTCACTTATCAAGGCTCAGGAGTGCATCAGGCGCGTCCGCCAGGGCCTAAAGGACCGCATATCGGGCGATTTTCTGAGTCAGGACATCCGCCAGTGCATCCACCACCTCTCCACCATCACCGGCGACATCACCACCGATGATATTCTTGGCAACATCTTCAGCCATTTCTGCGTCGGAAAGTGATTTTTTGCAAAGAAAAGCATATTATCTGCAAATATAGCTCGCAAATAGCTTAATTTCAAGCATTTAAAATTTCGTTCATTTTTGCAGATT
>CADCLI010000119.1 GCA_902802285.1 uncultured Bacteroidales bacterium | reverse complement strand
CTTAAGACTGGATTGGCTTATGCCGCGCAGAACGGGTTTACACATGCCGTGACTATAGATTCCGACGGACAGCACTTTCCCGAGGATATTCCGGCAATGATTGAGGCATCCCTGCAGCATCCTGATGATATAATTGTGGGATGCCGTAACCTGACTACCGAGAATATGCCGCGGCAGAATACCTTTGCCAACCGATTCTCAAACTTCTGGTTCCGCCTGCAGACCACACGGAAATTGGAGGACACCCAGTCCGGATTCCGTATCTATCCGCTTGATTCTCTTTACGGTATGGGCCTGATAACCTCCCGATATGAGGCGGAATTGGAGCTGCTGGTGTTTGCCGCATGGCACGGAGTGGGCGTTCAGGGGGTGCCGGTACACGTATGGTATGCCCCCGAGGGTGAGAGAGTTTCACACTTTCGCCCGTTTTGGGATTTCTTCAGGATCAGTGTCCTGAATACGGTATTGTGTTTTGGTGCACTGCTGGTGGGCTTACCGCTGGCTCTGTTGCGTAAGATAGGAATACGGCTATGAGAAAACTGTTCCTGGGCATATATGACTGGCTATCGGGGCGCAAGACGGTTGCGGTCCTTCTGGCCACGTTCATTATGCTGCTCTCGGTTATATCAGCCCTGCGCATGGATTATGAGGAGGATATAGCCCGGTTCCTGCCTCTGGACAACCGTGACACCCGCCAGACGGAACTGATGGACCGCCTGCAGGAGCAGAACAGGATAGCGGTGATATTCCGTTACGACGGCAGTGATGACGTAGAGAGTGCTCTGGCCGATGCCATGGACCGTTTTGAGGAGCTCTGGTTTGATTATGATACCTTAGGTCTGGTGCCCGATATGTCCGCTCTGGCCGATGAGTCCATGGCTATGGAACTGATAGAGTTCGTGCAGGAGCATACGGCCAGTTTCCTGACCGATGCCGATTACCGCCGTATGGATTCGCTGTTGTCACAGCCCGGATATGTGGACAGCCAGCTTGAGGCCGACCGCCGTTCATTGCAGATGCTTACCGGCGGATTCACCAAGAATCTTATTCCCAATGATCCGCTTAACCTGTTCTCGCCGTTGCTGATAAGACTCTCTGAGATTGGCGGCAATACAGGTTTCCGCGTATCGGACGACGGATATATGATGCACTCCACACTCCCTGTGGGTGTGCTTTTCTTTGACTCACCTTATGGGCAGAGCGAATCGGACCACAACGCAGACCTGGTGGCTCTTGTGGAGAGGGTAGGCGCACAGGTTACCTCCGAGACTGGTATCGCGGTGTCTCAGATAGGTGCTCCGGTTATTGCAGTCTCCAATGCGGAGCGCATCAAGAAGGACAGTATCCTGGCTGTTGCACTGGCCGTAATTGGTATCCTGATAGTGCGCTGGTTCTCATTCAGACGCATAAGCGATATGCTGTGGCTGGTGATAACGCTGCTCTTTGGAGGAGTGTTTGCATTGGGTCTTACCGGACTGTTCAAGGACAGCATATCGATAATTGTCATAGGACTGGGCTCGGTGCTGGTGGGTATAGCGGCCAATTATCCGCTGCATTTCCTGCACTCGCTGCACGATACGGCCGATAACCGCCGCAGTCTGGGTGATATGGTGGTACCGTTGCTGACAGGTAATATAACCACTGTGAGCGCATTCTTCTGCCTGATATTCCTTAAGGCCGAGGCCATGCATGACCTGGCACTTTTCGGGTCATTCATGCTGGTAGGTACCATACTCTTTACGTTGGTGTTCCTGCCCGTGTTTGTAAAGCCCAGAAAGCTTGCCGCGGGTGAACAGCCCCGTGAGGAGAGGGTGGAGCCCCGTCTGAACCGCACCGGGCGTATGATATCGCGTGTGGTGATGCTCATTACGATTGCCATGCTGATATGGGGCGGTAGTGCCGGATTTGATACGGACCTGAACCATATCAACTACATGACTCCGCAGCAGAAGGCTGACCTGGAACTGATCTCGAGCGGTGTTGACCAGGGCTCAATGGACCAGCTCTCAGTACTTACAGCCATGCTGCCTTCCAAGTCTGAGCAGGACGCAGGCCGATGGCTATCGTTCTGGAACGCTCACAGCGACCGGATTGACCAGTTGAGGGAGCGCAGCCGTGAGTACGGTTTCTCGGAAGATGCGTTTGCTCCTTTCCTTAATTCCGTAAAGACCCAGCCTGAACTCATTTCCAGGGAGGACCTTATGCAGGAGAGCATGGCCGATGTAATGAAAACCCTTGTGGAGTCCCTGTCCGATGATTTCAACAAGGTGCTGCTCATGTGCGGATTCGTGGTGTTCGCGTTCCTGTGGATATCGTTCGGAAAGCTGGAACTGGCGCTGATATCGTTCCTGCCGCTTACCGTGGGCTGGATATGGATTCTGAGTATCATGAATATGCTGGGTATACAGTTCAACATAGTAAGCATAATACTGGCTACGTTCATTTTCGGCCAGGGCGATGATTATACCATCTTCATTACCGAGGGCCTGCTGCATGAGTACAAGACTGGAGTAAGGACTGTCGATGACCGCCGCAGGAGCGTGATTATATCGGCCATAATAATGTTCATTGGTATAGGAACACTGATTTTTGCCAAACATCCTGCCATGCGTTCTCTTGCAGAGATTACAATCCTGGGTATGCTGGTGGTGGTTGTGATGGCGCATTTCCTGCCCGAGTGGCTGTTCCAGTGGATGACCATGAAGAACGGCCGTAAGCGTGAGGTGCCGGTAAGCATAATGCGTATCCTGCGCAGCGCGTGGGCTTTCGGATTCCTGCTGATATCGGTCATTGTCTGCACTCCTGTAGTGCTGGTCATATTCCTGGGACGCAAGCGGGAGTGGAAGGACCGGTTCCTGCATAATCTGCTCTACAGGTTTGCCAATCTGGTTATACGCCGTGTGCCGGCTGTAGGTTTTACGCTGGACAACAGCATTGGTGAGACCTTCAGTAAGCCTGCTGTGATAATAAGCAACCACCAGTCACATCTGGACCTGATGTGCCTTATGATGCTCACACCCAAGATGGTTGTGGTCACCAATGACTGGGTATGGCGCAATCCCATTTACGGGGCACTGATACGCCGTGCCGAATTTGTGCCGGCAGCCGAAGGCATAGAGGACTATATGCCGCAGTTCCGCAGTCTTGTGGAGCGCGGATATTCCATACTGGTGTTCCCCGAGGGTACGCGGTCGGCCGATTGCTCCATACTGCGTTTCCATAAGGGCGCATTCCATCTGGCTCAGGAGCTGGGTCTGGATATCCTGCCGGTATGTCTGAACGGAGTAGGCTACGCCCTGCCCAAGGAGGAGTTCATGCTACGTCCCGGACATATCACCGTAACCATAGGCAAGCGTGTGGCACCCGATGACCTTAGTTGGGGGGCCGATGCAAGAGAACGTACCAAGGCATTCCACAAGTTCTATCAGGAGTGGTACGCCCAAATGTGCAACAAGCTGGAGAGTTGAGTATGGAGGTTGTGATTATAGGTGCGGGAATGGGTGGATTGTTCTGCGGAGCGCTTTTGGCCAAACGCGGAGTCCGCGTTACAGTACTTGAGAAGAATGGTGTGTCAGGTGGCGGACTACAGACATTCGCACGTGGTGGCGAAACCTTTGAGACCGGCATGCATGTGGCGGGCGGTTTCAATGATGGTGGCATTCTGAATAGCCTGTGCCACTATCTTGGCATTATGGACAGGCTCAAGATAAGGCAGTCCGACATGATGCTGAGCATTACTTACGCCGACAGCGGACACACCTATGACCTTCCTGCAGGCCGAGATGCCTTCATAGCCTATCTATCTGGGAAATTCCCTCACGAGAAAGATAACATACTCCGTTACGTTGATGCCGTATTCCGCGTATCGCATGAGGAGAAACTCTTCTATCTGGAGAGCATGAGCGGTGTCAATGATCATTCAGATGAGTTCTTTATGCCGGCCGATGCTTTTATAGCCAAGTATATAAGTGATCCGGAACTCCGAGCCGTGCTGGCATCGGTCAATCCGCTCTATGCGGGTATTCCAGGACACTCTCCGGCATATATCCACATAATGATATCGGCCCTGTTCATGGAGAACCCCTGCTGGTTTGAGGGCGGTTCCGCTCAGTTGGCCGATGCCCTTAAAGACATTATTGAGGTTGCAGACGGCCGTGTGCTTACCTGCTGCGAGGTGGCATCGGTCCGTGTTGAGGATATGAGTGTGGAATGTGTGGTGGACAAGAACGGCCGTGAGTACCGCGGTGACTGGTATATATCTGATATTCACCCCGCGTCGTTGTTCCCGCTTATTGAGGGAAAGGCGTTCACATCGGGCTACCGTGCACGTATTGAGAGTATCCCTGATACTGCATCGGCCTTTAAGGTATATCTCAGACTCAAGCCGGGAACGATACCGTTTCCATGCCATCCGGTATCAGTGGTGGACAGTATGGAGAATGCGTGGAAGATGGCCCAGTATGAGCCTGGCAGCTGGCCGCATGGAGTAAACTGTTTCTTCGGACAGGGTAAGGACGGCTTCGCATCGCATCTGACAGCATTCTGCCTTATGTCTTTTGATGAGGTCCGGGAGTGGGAGAATACACGCACGGGACACCGTGGAGAGGCATATGAGGCATGGAAGAGGGAGCGTACCGACAGGGTGTTGGCACTGGTTGAGAAACGTTTCCCGGGAATAAGGGAGGCGGACGATGATATATTTGCATCGTCACCCCTTACGTTCCGCGACTGGATGGGAACCGTCAGGGCCGGAGCATACGGCCTTTTCAAGGACAGTAAAGACATAGCATCATCGCTGATTCCAATCCGTACTAAAGTAAAAAACCTGCTCCTTACGGGACAAAATGTAAATATGCATGGAATTGGTGGGGTTCCGATGACGGCAATTGAAACCATTCAGACTATATTTGCAGATGATTCCGTACTGCAAGGAATCAGGGAAACCATATCAAACAAGTAACAAACAAAAGGACAATATATGAAACCTTTCAAATTGAAACTCATTTATCCCAAGTGGCAGAAACTTAAAGGACAGACCACTTTCAACCTGCCTCCACACGGACCGGTGGCTTTTGCAGCTACGCTTCCCGAGTGGGTTGAGGTGACCTTTACCGATGAGAATGTGGAGGCCATAGATTTTGACGAGGAATGCGACGGTGTTGCATTGTCAATGATGCTCAGCACTCAGGTCAAAAGAGGATGGGAGATAGCTGATGAGTTCCACAAACGCGGAAAGCTGGTTATAGCCGGAGGTATATCCACAATGCTGCATGCCGAGGATATGGTAAAGCATGTGGACTGCGTGTTTCTGGGTGAGTCCGAGGGCCGCATGGAGGAGGTGATGCAGGACTGGGTGAACGGTAAGCTGCGCAAGTTCTACAACTATATGGGCAACATGCCTCCTATTGAGTCTGTAGGTCCCTGCCGTCGTGAC
>CADCLI010000118.1 GCA_902802285.1 uncultured Bacteroidales bacterium | reverse complement strand
GGTAGCGAAATAAAAGAAGGTCGGAAAAAGGATCACGAAAAAAGAGCGGTCCAACGACCGCTCTTTTTCCGTGATCCTTAGCAGATTTGAACTGCTGACCTCTTGCCTGTCAAGCAAGCGCTCTAAACCAACTGAGCTAAAGGATCGGTTTCATTTAACCGGTGCAAAGGTATGCCAAATTCCCGAATCACACAATAGGAAGCCTCCTTCTGTTTGATTTTGAAAGAAAAAACGTATTTTTGGTGAAAGAAAAACAGTTCATACCTGTATATATTATCGAAAGAAGAAAAACCGATATATGAAAATAATCCACACGGCAGACTTGCATCTGGGGCAGATACTCTATCAGAATTATGACAGGGTTGACGAGCATGAGCATTTCTTCAGTCAGTTGTCAGAATGGTGCAAGTCCGAAAAACCGGATGCTTTGGTTGTGAGCGGTGATATCTATGACATACAGCAACCTTCTGCCACCACCCGCAAGTTCTTTACAGACCATTTTGTAAGACTGCATATGGAGAACCCTTCCATGAAGATTGTCATTACTGCGGGTAATCATGATTCGGCATCACGTATTCAGGCAGACAGTGCGGTGTGGGAATTTGCCAACGCCAAACTGGTCGGGCTGTCACCTTCGGTAGACCTGAATTGCGCCGAGGTGGGCTGGCAGGACGATTACATAGTATCATTGGATTGCGGATTTATCATTGCCTTGCCATATATGAGCAGTGACAGGAAAGAGCATATACAATCCATCCTGGACCGCGTGGCATCATTGAACACCGATGGCAAGCCTGTAGTTATGATGGCCCACTCGGCTGTGACCGGTCTGGATCCGGAAGGCCATGAAGTGGGCAATCTTAAACTTCAGGAGGTGGATCAGATGGGCACAGGCTATGACTACCTTGCCCTAGGCCACATTCACAAGCCTCAGACCATCGGCCATGCGGAGGATATGTTCAGGACCGATGTAACCTATCCTTCCGGAGCCATCCGTTACTCCGGAAGCGCACTGCATGTAAGTTGCGACGAGAAATATCCGCACTCCGTGAGCGTGGTTGAAATAAACAGGCACGGAGGTGATGTCCATATCCGGCAACTTGTCATTGATGAGTTGCGCCATTTCTCTGAACTCCCGCAGGACGGTTCTTCGTTCCGGACTTCGGATGAAGCCATAGCAGCCGTAACCCGGTTCTGTGAGCAGAACAGAAACGGATACATAAGACTAAGGATTGACCAGGAAGCCGACCTTCCCGCCAACTTCTGCCAGATGATATATGATGAACTGGCCAAGACCGCCGATGAGGTGCGTTTCAACCCCAAGCACATCTGGACAGGAACGATATCCTCAGAAGGACAGAATCAGGAGACACAGGAGTTTGAAGTTGCCGAACTACAGCAGATGACAGATCCGGTCATCTTTATTGAAAAGACTGCAGATCAGTATCCGGACCTGAATATGGATGAGATACGTGAGGCTTTCATCATCGTAAGGGAAGAAATGGAAAGGATGAAGGAAGAGAAACGTAATTCGGAACAGGTCAGGGCTGACAGGAAAAAAGCCAGGCAACAGGATTCCGCACTGACGACAGTTATTAACGGACCTGAAAACTGAATTCTATGGAAATAAAGGAACTGCATCTCAGAAATATTGCATCTATAGAAAAGGCAGACATAGACTTTGCCAACGGACTTAAAGACAGCGTTACCGGAACGCCAGCCTCAGTATTCCTGATATCGGGCGATACCGGTGCCGGCAAAAGCGTAGTGCTGGACGGCATATCCATGGCTTTGTTCAAGAAAACGCCACGTGTTGAAGGAGTATCCGAGACCAACAACAATGAATATACTGACAATGAGGGTGAAACAATACGCATTGCCAGCATAGAGCAGTACACCCGTCTGGGTATCTCACACAAGGATGATTGCTACAGTGAGGTGGTATTCAATGGTAACGACGGAGTGAATTACAGGGCCAGGCTCACTTTGGGATTCACTTTGGGCAACACTGACAAACAGACGGGAAAACGCCCCCTGAAACACAGTAAGCCCAAATGGGAGATCAAGATAGGCGATGCCGATTGGACAACAGACAGCGTTGCCGAAACCATTGAGAAAGCCATCGGGCTCAATTATGATCAGTTCGGACGTATGGCTATGCTTGCCCAGGGACAGTTTGCCACCTTCCTGACAGGAAAGAAAGAGGAGCGTGAAGAGATTCTGCAGCGGCTAACCAACACAGAACATTTCAACGACTACGGCCTGGCCATAAAGAATATTTATGACAGGGTAAAAACCGAAGTCAGGGTTATTCAGGCCCAATATAAAACCACTGCCGGATTTGTTCTCAAGGAAGAAAAGGTCAGTGAGTATGAACAGCAGCTCAAAGAAGCTTCATCCAAGCAGCAGGAGGTCAGAAAGGAACTGGATATCCTGAACAACAGGCTGCAACTTATAAGGACTGTAACCCAGAACCGTACAACCATCCAAGCTGCCGGTAAAGTTAAGGAGGAGACGGAAAGGATAAGAAACGGGGAGCAATATAAGTCCTACAGGTCTCTGGTTGAGTTATGGGATGCCACCACAAACGAGCGTCAGTCACTCTTACTGCTCAAGAGAGCCCGTGAAGACCGCAAAAGGTCTGATGAGACCGAGTCCAGGCTACTCTCCAGATTCAACATACTCTCGGCCGACCTGGCATTCCGCAGGCAAGAGCTCTCTGCATCGGCCGGTCTGGCGGATAAGGTCAATAACCTGAAAACGCAGATAGACACACTTTCTGAGGAAAACGACAGGATAAACATCAAACTCATAAACAACAGGTTGGATGATATTGTCAGGAAGAGAACCGATCTTGAAAAGGTCAGGAACCTGTCACTTAGCCTGGAACAATACCGGACCCGGACAGAGCAATTAAAGAAAGAGATAAGTGATAACCTGCAGGTGATAACCTCAGAACAGGCTGTTACCGATGATGCTCAAGACAGATATGAAAAAGCCATGCAGGCGGCGCTTAAGGCCAGAACACGTCTGGCAAGTGTGGAGAGCAGTCTTAAAGACACCCTTAAGAACCTGCGCAAATCACTGGTAACAGAGGACATTGACATCTGCCCCCTTTGCGGCCAGCATCTTGATAACATATTGTCAGATGATGAATTCCGGGGTGTAGTTACACCATATGAGGAGGAGTGCAGTGAAGCAGATAAGATCAGTGCAGAAGCTCTCAAGGTCCTTAACTCCGCAAAGTCGGAACTGGAGAAACTCAAAGGCGCTCAAGGCATAAGGACAAAACAACTGGCATCAATAGAATCTGATATCAAAAATGCCCACGCCAACCTTCTGTCACTGGCGCCAAAGGTAGACATTGACACTACCCGCCCGATAGGTGAGCAGATCAACACTTTGTCTTCAGCACTCGATGAACAGGAAAGACTACTCAAAAAGGAGAGGCAGGCAGCAACCGAACTGCAGGGCAAGATCAGCACTCTTATGAGAGAAAAAGCCCAGGCAGACCGCCAGTATAACGAATACAAACTTTCTGCCCAGACCGTTACCGCCATTGAAGAGATCTGCAACGGAATTATTGCCAGATTCCCCGAATGGCAGTCTGACACCACGGCATGCAGTCTGAACAGCGGTGGCATCATTCAGGAATGGAACAGGCTTAGCACTGACGTCGGGTCGCTGGTAACCAGCCGTGATACCAGTGATAAGGCAATAAAACATAATGAGACAATTCTGAACGCCTATTACCGCAGCAGTGGTCTTGGGCAACAGGACCTTGAGAGAATTTCATCCCGACAGGCTGAAATAGAACAGGCAAGACGGTTCATCTCCGAAACCGATACCAAAGCCGAAAGACAGAATACCAAAGCCGAAAGACGGAACGGAATAATAGAGACAGCCCAGAAACTTGTTGATGATGCAATATCAAGACTTGGTTTATCTGCCGACGATGTATTTCCGGATTCATCAGTCATAGAACAGGAGAAGAAGGAAAAAGATGATCAGAACGCACGTTACCTGGGTCTGATAGCCACATGCAGGAAAGCGCTGGATGATAACAGTGAACACAAGAAGGAACTGGAGAAAGTAAAGGCAGAACTTGACTTGGCAGTTGCCGGATGCAGCAAATGGGAGAAACTGAACTCCTATTTCGGAGGCACACGTTTCAGGACCCTTATCCAGTCTTATATATTGCGCCCGCTGCTGAACAATGCCAATATCTACCTTTCAAATATAACTGACCGGTATGCCCTCACATGCAGCCAGGATAATGAAAAACTCTCCATCCTGGTCCTTGACCACTACAACAAAGACCAAGTCCGCAGTGCCACAGTCCTTTCGGGCGGCGAAAGGTTCATGATATCACTGGCGCTGTCACTGGCTCTGTCTTCACTTAACCGGCCTGACATGAACGTAGACATACTCTTTATTGACGAAGGTTTCGGTACTCTCGATGAGAAGAGTCTGGACAGTGTGATGGAAACGCTGGAGAAACTGCAGAACATCCCCGGCCAGGGTGGCCGTCGCGTAGGTATCATATCTCATCGGGAGGAACTGGAAGAACGGATTCCTGTCAAGATACAGGTTGTCAGAAAGGGGCAGGGACGGAGTGTTGTCATTTAACCCATGCTTACCGTCATCATCTCCGTGTTTCGTGGCGGATTCGAACCGCCGACCTCTTGCGTGTGAAGCAAGCGCTCTGAACCGGCTGAGCTAACGAAACGGTTGGCTATTCTTTAATTGCGCGGCAAAGATACTTCTTTTTTTACCAATACTCAAACTCACGCAATATAATCTCATCGGGCATACGGAAATCATTGTAAGTGCGGGCTTCGGTCCAGTTTCCGTTCTTGTCCGGAGCAAAATATTCAATATATGTGATTCTCTCTTCCGTTTTACCGTCAATTAAGGTAGTTACATGTTTTTCAATCACATTGAAGTCTTTATCCAGGATATTCTTTTCGACTGTCTTATTGCCGGTCAACGGTTCAATAGTGGTAACCTCAATGGGATGCCCCTTTCGGTCTGTAAGTGTGATACTCTCCTTCGTAACCTTTCCGTCTTCTGTCACTACAGACTTATGTCTGCGTCCTAAGCCGCTTTCACGGACTGTCATGCGGACAATGCGGCCGTCAATCTCCTTGTTGTATTCCAGAACTCCCCTGTTCGCAGAAACCAGACTCAGATGAGCGATGGTTCTTCCTCCCGCTCTCATGGCACTACGTATACATACTCCGTTCTCAAACAGGCTCTCCGCTTCTGACAGGATACGGCCGGCGCTATCCATCAGGGCAGAGCATATCTCATTCCCTTCAGTATCATAGACCGATGAAATCATTTTCATCACCGGAGTCCGGGGATTGTTGGCAGCCCAGACTTCGGCCATAAGATGCTTGGTGGTAACTTTCTGGACACGTCCGTTCATCCCTCCGAATGGCGGAATCTTGTATCGGCCCGATCCGCATGACGTCAGAATAGCCAGACAGACAAACGCCGGTATCATGAGAAGATTGGTCTTTGATAATCTCATATTATGTTCTGTTTTTTCATTTCACTAACCGTAAGTTCCAACTCATCGTACCATTCCTGCCCAAAACGACGAATCAGAGGCTCCTTGAGGCATTTGTAAACCGGGATATGCTCTCTGTGTCCCTTGATGACCGCCGTCTGGCACACGTCCCACCGGTCATAGTTCAAGCCCCAGTAGGGACCGATTCTCTTTACACGGATGGGATACAGATGGCACGAAACGGGTTTTATGAAACCCACCTTACCCTCGCGATATGCCTTCTCAATGGCGCAGTAACAGCATCCGTTCTCATCGTAACAGGTAAATACGCAATCCTTACCGTTAACAATCTGTGTTACCAGTTCTCCCTCGGGATCGGGATAGGCTATACCCTTATCCTCTATTGCCTTAAGGGCATCGGCCGATAACATCGGGCTGATTACGGGCAGCAGCTGCTCTATTTGCGCTATCTCATCGGGAGTAACGGGAGCGCCCGCATCACCCTCCACACAGCAGGCGCCGTGACACTTCCTGAGGTCACAGCAGAACTCCTTGGTTATCACATCAAGTGACACTATCGTATCCTGAATCTGAAGCATTGCGCAAAATTAGTGAAATAATTGCTACCTTAGCCCCCAAATTCTGAAAGTATGATGTCAACCGTACTTATAGTCCTTGCAGTTATTCTGGGTATAATAGGAATAATCGGCAGCATCGTTCCCGGACTGCCCGGGCCGCCCCTGGGTTGGGCAGGCCTGCTGCTGGCGTACCTGAGCCATAAGTTGGGTGGTGCCGACATGTCAATCACGTTCCTGCTCATCTGGCTGGCCGTAACCATCATAGTGACCGTGCTTGATTACATCGTGCCGGCCAAATTCACCAAGCTGGCGGGCGGCACCAAGGCCGGTAGCCAGGGGGCGCTGATAGGCATGATCATTGGAATGTTCTTTACACCGATAGGCATGATTCCGTGCAGCCTTCTGGGCGCATTCCTGGCCGAACTGTTCCAGTCCGACAAGAGTGCTGCAGAGGCTTTTAAATCATCTCTGGGCACTTTTGCAGGATTCCTGGTGGGCACAGGCATGAAACTGATAGTCACGGTTGCGATGACCTATTACATCCTTTTCTGAAAAAAAGTTTAACTTTGCCTTTCCTTGGGGATATTATAACTAAAGATCATTACTTCTTAATTACACAATAAAAAAATGAAAAAACAGATTCTTCTTGCAGCGGCTGTCATGATGTCGCTCACATGTTTTGCCCAGTTCCCGGGCGGTGGTGGTTTTCCTGGTGGCGGTTTCCCCGGCGGCGGTATGCCTCCTATGGGCGGTGGCGGATTCGGCGGTTTCGGCGGATTCGGCGGTCCTCAGGGCGGTGCCCAGGTTGAGTGCTCCGAGAAATTCACAGACATCAACTATGCCGGCGATGACGGTCAGGTATATCACATGCTTGACATCTACCTGCCCAAGGAGGTTAAGGATAAGTATCCCGTAGTTGTTCACATCTACGGCAGCGCATGGGGCAGCAACAGTTCAAAGGGTATGGCCGATTTAAACACAATAGGTCAGGCTCTTCTCAATGCCGGTTATGCAGTGGTTTGCCCCAACCACCGTTCAATTGCCGACGGCAAGTGGCCCGCTCAGGTCAACGACATCAAGGCCGTTATCCGCTTTATCCGCGCCAATGCCGATAAGTACAAATTTGACACATCATTCATAGCAACTTCCGGTTTCTCATCAGGCGGTCACCTGAGTGCCGTTACAGCTCTGTCAAACGGCGTGAAGGTTGCCAAGCGCGGCACAGCCGAGTATGACATCGAAGGCAACGTAGGCCCCTATACCAAGGAGTCAAGCATGGTCAACGCATTCTGCGACTGGTCCGGCCCCACAGAGCTTCTGCACATGGACTGCGGCAACGCCATGATATTCGGTGGTCCCGGTAACACCCCCGAGGAGCAGCTTATCGGCGCTCCCAAGGAGGGCAACGAGGATAAGTTCATGCTGCTGAGTGCCACCGGCTTCCTGGATAAGAACGATGTGGCCGGTTACATGTTCCACGGTGATTCAGATCCCATTGTAGCATCATGCGTAAGCCAGTACCTCTATGACGAGATGCAGAAGGCAGGCGTGGAGAGCTACATAGTACGCGTACCCGAGGGCAGTCACGGCGGTGCCGCCATGTACACCGAGGAGAACCTCAAGAAGATGGTTGACTTCCTGAACGCCCAGCGCGCCAAAGCAAAGAAATAAGTCCTCCGGTCTTTAGACAACACATTGGGGACGGTTCTCCGCGTGATGGAATCATCACGATGAGAACCGTCCCCAATGTGTTTGTCCTGACTGACTTATTCTATCTCCCAGGTTACAGCCTTATTGCCGTAAACATACCAGTTTCCATCATCATCAACGCTGATACCGGGCAGGTTTCTGATGTATTCATACACATCGCCCGAAGGATAATTCATTGAAATCCTGTCATCCTTCTCTTCGGCTATATCTATGGATCTGTTTTTGTAGATTATGATATAGGCCTTGGCTGACTTATATCTGTCCAGATCCTGTTCTTTTATAGACAATCGGCGCAACAACTCACTTCTTTGCCCTAACGTAAGACTATAGGGAGAATCTCCTCCAAACAGACTCTTGTCATCGATATTTGACAAAAGAGCCTTTAGGTTCACGTAATGGGTCATATGGCTTACCAACTGATCCTGATCACCTTCCAACAGTCTGGGTATAACAGTTCTCATACCCCTTATTTCACTGTTAAGAATGTTTTGAATTTTGATGGGCTCGTGACAGATGGTTCCCGATAGAGTGACGCCGTCATAATTAAAAGCATCCTTGGGTAGAGGAGGAAATATTATCTGGAAAGGCGTATCCACATTCTCCCCGTTGCGGTCAAACTCAGTGTCAACCGGGACTCCTTCATAACGTAAAGGTTTGACCTGCTTGCCGTCATGTAATGTGAGCACGAAATTGCTGCCCACATAACCTTTGAAAGTGTGAGGCTGACGGATTCTCATATTAAGATAAACTGTGGTCTCATTATCCGTAATGTCAATCCTTTCAATGGTCACTAAATCCTTACCCTCCTCATTCACATGTGTGGTCTGGAGAGCGGTACCGCATAATAACTTGATAGTTCTTGTATTTTCATAGTATGAAAGGTCGTCTGATACCTGGAGCCCTTTGATTACCGTTGCATTGACATCCTTGTTGAATATATCCACAACCTTTACGTCATCAGGTATTGGTTCAAAATGCATGGTCTGCAGGTATATCCCGTCGTCCGGACTCCAGAAATACGCTTTCTCGAATCCTACCAGCCCTTCATTGCCTGTCTGTCTGTATCTCCTGCCTCCTGCAAGCAGCTCCATGGAGTTGAATCCGGTGAGCCACAAATCGGAATTCTGCCATGTCTGATATATTACGATAAGTTCATCAGGTGCCCTTACCACATCAGTGATGCCAAAGTCCTGCGTATTGGAATTGAAAAAAACCTTTGGGTTGTTTATGCAGGACCCCTTGTCTGTAAGATTCCGTATAAGCTGTTCCCTTTCCTTAAGCACGCGGGCTGCACTCATTCCAGGATACAACCCGGACCATTCGCTGCCCTGTGGTATGAGAACGATGCTCATTTGCGTAGCGTACCTTCTTGTCAGCAAAGAGACCTGGTTTATACCACGCTATATTCATGACTGCCGCTCTCCCTGGTCCGGCGGTTTTCGGCTTCAGAACGGGTGTTCAGTTCAAAACGGTACTGTCCGTTCCCCTCATCATATATTCGGGCGCAACGGTACTCCGGCATATATATCCTGTCCAGCATCTCATCATTATTGGCTATGGAAACCTTGATGCCTAATGCACTTATCTTCTCGGCAAGAGGTTGGGCATCGGCCAGCCCGTCAATATCATACATATATCTCAATGTGATGCGTGAGATACCCTTTTCCATGTTATTCTTAAGATAACCGGGCACCTGGTCCAGTTTCATATCGGCAGTCCCGGCATCATCTATCTTGACCTTGGCACTGCCTCCCTGGAATATCCAGACAACATGTTTCTCAAAAGGTCTTGGTGCAGGAATAGCCTTATCAATACTTGAAGCAAAAAAAGTTAAGTCAAAAGCTGTCAGAGCTGCAGGCATGATTGCAGGTATAGTTACCACCGGTATAATTGGCGGGAGTACAATTGCAAATTATATAGGGAAAAAAGTTATTAACCCTATATTTGATAAAGGTATTAGTAAAAAAGATAAAATAAATTCCGAACGAACACCCGAAGTCCTTGACATCTGCCTTCATTCAGATGATATTGCCACTATTGCCGTAATGTCGGGACTCAGATGGATTGAACCGACACTTCCTATACTATACGGGATTTCGGGTTATCGTGCGGGGATAGGATACCGCAACGGGCATAAACATAAAAAACAGCAGGAAACTACTTAAGGTTTTCACAAAGAGCTTTACTTGACAGAGGCTCTCCGGTGAATTTTTCAATTAAATCATTTTCCTCAATGCTCATACCATATTTGAATAAATTATTATTTAAGTATTCGGCTGTATTATTATTTTCTGTAATATTTCCGAGTTTTTCGTGCAAATGGTTATACATTTGAGCTTTCATTAAATTAGCTCTGAAATAGTTTTGATAATATGCAGGATGAGATAAAAAATGCGGAATTGTTGCCCATTCATTATTGAGTTCTTCATCTTCGTTTGCACTTGTATATTTTACTTTTAAGTCATGCCAAAGTTTTGGTAAATCCTGATCAGGATTTTCATACATAGATTTTTCAAATTCTATAATAAGCATGCTTCTGTTGATAAATTTACATTCGGATTTTTTATATTCGTTTTTGAATCTTTCCAGTACATTTTTATCAACGATTCCATCGAGTATATTTTCTTTTTGTTGTAAATCACCCATCATCATTGCAACAGCTTCTGTGACCGCAGGATATGCGTTTTGATCCAGATACGGGATGTCAGTGTTAATTCCTATATGGTAAACACTGTGTCCAAGTTCGTGGCAGAGGGTATCAATGCTGTTTGTGTCATTTGTAAG
>CADCLI010000117.1 GCA_902802285.1 uncultured Bacteroidales bacterium | reverse complement strand
ATGATATTCCTATTACCGGCATCTACAACCTTCTGAGCAGCAAACTGCATGGCATCGGGAGACAGGAACTGTCCTTTCTTGATGTTTACCGTCTTGCCGGTACGGGCAGCTGCCACAAGCAGGTCTGTCTGACGGCATAGGAATGCCGGAATCTGCAGGATATCCACATACTCAGCTGCCATAGCGGCATCCTCCTCCCGATGGATATCGGTCACCACCGGAATTCCGAACTCCTTACGCACTCTGGCCAGTATCTTAAGCGCCTTTTCATCGCCAATTCCGGTGAATGAATCTATGCGGGAGCGGTTGGCTTTCTTGAACGAGCCCTTGAAAGCATACGGGATTCCCAAACGGGATGTTATATCCACACACTTGTCTGCTATGCGCATGGCCATATCCTCACCCTCGATCACGCAAGGGCCGGCCAGCAGGAAAAAGTTATCTGAGTCCTTAAAAACTGCCATTCTTTCAGGGAATTATAAAGTTTATTACAGCCGGCTCAAGTGACACCTTGAGCGGGAATGTATGATTCAGCGTACGGCCGTCTATGCAGGTCAGTGTGCCGTCTGCATCCAGAATCTCTATCTGTTTGGTACGGTACGGGCGCACCTGCTCATGATTGAGGAACGGGTTGTGCAGGATCATATAGAGTCCGCGCACGGTCTGCCAGAACTTGGGCCTGTAGACCACCGACATATCCAGCCACCCGTTGTAAGGCACTGCGCTGGGTGTCATACCGTAACCGCGGGAGTTGCCTATACAGATGGTCATTATCTTGTCATTTATCTCCTCGCTGTTTACCTTAATGCGCATCTTGTACTGCTTGCGCTCCTTAAACAGGCTGAAAATAGCCAACAGATACGCAGGATTCTTTTTTCCAAACCGCTTGCAGATATCCGAAAGGCGTATGGCCTGTGCCCCAAGTCCGATGTTTACCGACATAAGGAAATATCGGACACGCTCCATGCCGTTCTCCTGATACGAGCAGTAACCCACATCTATCTTCTTGGTCTTGGCCTCAATGATGCTGTGAATAGCCTTTTTGTAATTGTCAACTTCCAACCCCCAGTAACTGGCAAAATCATTACCGATGCCGTTCGGCACTATACCGAGTGTAAGGTTCTGGCGTATCTCACGGGGAGAGAACATAATGGCGTTGATGGCGTCATTAAGAGCCTCATCACCTCCGACCACAACTATGGTCTGATGGCCGCTATCAATAAGCATGCGGGTTATACGCTCAATAGAGCCCTCTCCGCCGGACTGCACCACATCATATTTGACCTTGCGGAACTCCAGATACTCTCGAATCTGATTCCACCGCTTCAAGGAGTTGCTGACACCTGCCTTCGGGACATATACAATTCCCCATCTCTCTTCGTCGGTCATATTATCATTTTCCCATTAGTTCAACAATACGGTCCACCTTCTGCTGCATGGACCATTCAAAAGGAATCCATTCAATCTGTATGCCGCGGCGCTCCATTCCGCGGAACCATGTCATCTGCCGCTTGGCGAACTGGTGTATCGCCACCTCCAGTTCCTGAAGCAGGTATTTATATTCAAGCTGCCCAGTAACAAACAGGGTGACATACTTGTATTCAAGTCCGTAATAGATAAGGTCATCGGCCGGTATCCCTCTGTCCAGCAATCCCTTTACCTCATCTATCATACCCTCCTGCAACCGGCGTTCCAAACGGCTGCTGATAAGCTCACGCCTCTTGTCACGGCTTATGTCCACGCCGATATTCAGGCTTTTCAGCATAGGAAATCCGCCGGCCTCAACCGGTGTATTCCGGTAACACTCCTCTATCTCGATGGCTCGTATGGCTCGCTTGCAGGTATCCACATCGGTAGTGTTATGCAAGGTCTTGTAACCCTTGAGTATCCCTGTCAGTTCAGCCAGAGTCTTACCCTCCAATGACTTGCGCAGCTCCGGATTCTCCGGAACAGGTATGAGCCGATACCCGCGCAAGACCGATTCAAGATAAAGTCCCGTTCCACCGCACATTACAGGTTGGGAGCCACGCTCAACCACTCCGCGATATGCCTTCAGGAAATCTCCCTGGAACTCATAGACATTATATTTGGAACCCGGCTCTGCAATATCAATAAGGTGATAAGGAATCGCATTACCATTAATTACATAATCCGCCAGATCCTTACCTGTGCCGATATCCATACCGCGGTAAACCTGACGGCTGTCGGCACTCAGTATCTCGCCGCCTATACGGTCAGCAAGGGCAACGGCCAGCTTGGTCTTGCCGCATGCCGTGGGGCCCAGTATGGTTATCAGGTCATAATTGCGCATAACAGGGACGAAGATAAAAAAAAATCCCCGCATTTCTGCGAGGATTTTCTATAATCACTTTGCAAAGCTTACTTTGTGATAACGCGAGCCATTTCGCAAACCTTGTTGCTGTAACCCCACTCGTTGTCATACCATGCGCAAACCTTAACGAAGGTAGGATCGAGCTGGATACCTGCCTTAACGTCAAAGATAGAGGTATGAGGATCGTTACGGAAGTCAGTTGAAACAACTGCATCTTCAGTGTAGCCCAGGATACCCTTGAGCTCGCCCTCTGAAGCCTCCTTCATGGCTTTGCAGATCTCATCGTATGTGCAAGGCTTCTCAAGCTCTGCAGTCAGGTCAACGAAAGATACGTCTGATGTGGGAACGCGCAATGACATACCGGTAAGACGGCCGTTCAGAACGGGAAGAACCTTACCTACAGCCTTGGCAGCACCTGTTGAAGAAGGAATGATGTTCTCCAGGATACCACGGCCACCGCGCCAATCCTTCTTTGAAGGACCGTCAACTGTCTTCTGAGTAGCGGTAGCAGCGTGAACGGTTGTCATAAGACCGCGCTTGATACCGAACTTGTCGTTCAGGACCTTGCTGATAGGAGCAAGGCAGTTGGTGGTGCAAGATGCGTTGGAGATGATTGTCTGTCCAGCGTATGTCTTGTCGTTAACACCGTATACGAACATAGGAGTAGCATCCTTTGAAGGAGCTGACATGATAACCTTCTTGGCACCAGCCTTGATGTGAGCCTCAGCGAGCTCAGCGGTCAGGAAGAAACCGGTTGACTCAACAACAACGTCAACGCCCAGAGCACCCCATGTGATGTTTACGGGATCCTTCTCAGCGAAAACCTGAATCTTGTTGCCGTCAACGATCATGTAGTTACCCTCAACCTTGATGTCGTGGTTGAACTGACCATGAACTGAATCATACTTCAGCATGTAAGCCAGATAATCGGGATCCAGAAGATCATTGATACCTACGACCTGAATGTCGCCTGCGAAGTTCTCAACAGCAGCACGGAAAACCATGCGACCGATACGGCCAAAACCGTTAATACCGAGTTTGATCATTTTGTTTGAATTAGTGTGTTTATTATATTGAAAAATCTCTTTCTCCTTAAAAACGGCGCAAAATTAAGAATTTCTTTTTACTTTCGCGCAAAATTACAGAAGTAATAAGGTTAAAACAGTTTAAGATTAAAGAGGTAAAGCAATATGGGCTTTTTAAAGAATCTTTTCGGCAAGAAGACTGACGAGGTGGAAAACGTCGGTGGAATGGAGGACTTTATGACTCTTATCCGTGTCTACCTGCAGGCAGAGATTGCCGGAAATCTGGGAATAACAAACATTAATATGCTTCCGGACCTTGCCACGTTCAAGCGTGGTCTTAAGATCCAGACTCAGGGTAACAAACTGGGCGTAGCCGAGAAGGCGCGCTGCAAGAAGATGATGGGACAGATGTACGGCATATCGGACGGATTCTTCAAGGAGATTGACACCTGCATCCGCAAGAACTGCCGCAACGTCAACATGCTGCAGCCGTTCATGTTCCAGTTCCAGGGCTTCAGTTCAGACCTGATGATGCAGGTCGGTACTATACTGAAATGGAAATTCCGCGTTCCGTCGTTCATGCGTAACGCCCTGAAGACCATGACTGATGATGCTGTCCACAAGATCATGACCAATAACTCATGGAAGGATGAGGCCAGTTACAAGACCGTGTTCAACATCCGTCAGTATCAGCAGCATCTGGGATTCAGTGAGAGCTGGATGTCAGAATACGCTTTCAACACCCTGATCCTGGCCAAGAAGGAACCCCGCAAGAAAGAGGATCTGGAGGCAGCCAGGGAAATGCTCAAAAACCGATAAAAAACAGTACATTCATTGACAGAATTTCTGTTTTTGAGTATATTTGTAATCAAATACTGATAATACATCCGGAACGTGACAGAAGACGATTCAAGACTTATAGAGCAGTTCGAAGGAAAGATCCGCAAGTTGGCGGACCTGTACGAAACTGTCAAGAACTGTAATTCCGAACTTAACATCCAGCTGAAGGCAAAAGATGAGGAGATACGGCGTCTGAATGAAGAACTGTCCGCTCAGAAACAGTCATATCAGTATCTGAAACAGTCAAAAGTCCTTGAGGTTTCGGGTCACGACATCGATGACACCAAACGCAGGGTTTCAGGACTGGTGCGTGAGATTGACCATTGCATCAAACTTTTAAATGCTTGAACAATATGGAAGAGGCAATGGACGATTTGTTTGAGATCAAACTTATGGTTGGCGGAACGTATTACCCTCTGACCATCCGCAGAAAGGATGAGAGGTTGTACCGTGAAGCCGCCAGACGTATCAACGATAAACTCAACCGTTACCGCGAACATTTTCCGCAGTTGAGCGAAGAGAAATACTACGTGATGGCCGCCGTGCATATCGCCATGGTAAACGTCATGTTGGAGGATTTCAATGATACGGTTCCGTACAGGGAAAAAATCAGGCAGATGGACAAGGAACTTGATACAATCCTTACAAATGCCTCTATCCCTGACGCGGAGTAGATTTCGGACACAATCAAGAGGTTTACGCGCACTTTCCTGTCAGAAGGGTGGTCTCCCAACCCTTCCGTAGCAGGTTAGTGCGTATTATATATAATTATAACGGGAGAGAAGTTATGTTATACATCATTTCAGGAATTGTTGGACTTTTAATCGGCGCCATAGTTGCCTACATCCTGTCCAACAGCAGATTAAATAAGAAAGTCCAGATTCGTCTGGAAGAGGCAGAGAACCAGGCAGAAGCCATAAAACGTGACAAACTGCTTGAAGTGAAGGAAAAGTTCCTAAACAAGAAGGCAGAACTGGAGAAAGAGGTTCAGGCCCGTGACCAGAAACTCCAACAGAATGAGAACCGTCTGCGTCAGAAGGAGATGCAGCTTAACCAGCGCCAGGGTGACCTGCAGCGCAAGCATCAGGAAGCCGACGCCGTACGTGAGAATCTGGAGAACCAGATGTCGGTAATTGAGAGCAAGAAGGAGGAACTTGAGAAACTCCAGATGCAGGAGCGTGAGAAACTTGAGGTAATAAGCGGTCTCTCCGCCGAGGAAGCCAAGAACAGGCTCGTTGAATCGCTCAAGGAAGAGGCCAAGACAGAGGCAGCATCATACATCAATGAGATAATGGATGACGCAAAGATGACTGCAACCAAGGAA
>CADCLI010000116.1 GCA_902802285.1 uncultured Bacteroidales bacterium | reverse complement strand
ACTTTGCGTCGTTTTTTAACAAATGACGCAAAACGAAACGACCCCTTTGCGTCATTTGGCACAAAATAGATATATTTGTAGTCAGAACCAACTTTTATTGCTTTGAACAGAATTGTCTTTTTTGCGTTTGCACTTGTCATTCCGATTGCTGTGAATGCCCAGGATGGCAGATTGGAGATCAATGCCGCAATCTCCACACCCGGAACTTATGCTTTTGCGGATTGGGCTTTTGATGAGGATCCGATAGATAATATGAGATGGTCTCACGGCAAACTCAGTGATATTACCGAAGAGTCATACAATTGCACGCTGTATCCCAGTATGTCGGTGGAGATGGCATACAGGTTGTCAGACTCCGGGACCGGCCTCAAGGGCAGGCTCTCGCTGGTTGGTATGGCCGGATTACACATGGCCGATTATCAGCCGTTGAGCATATACAGTCCTGAAGCCGACATGCAGAAGGCAGTAAAGGCCGATGTCCTGCTTGGCTTGAGGTACAGAATCATAGAGACATCTCACCTGACAATGTACTCACAGGCTATTGCGGGAATGGATTTCAGGAACGAAAGCCGGTATTGGACCGTAACTGATGGCGCGTCCCGTGACGGCCGTAATGAGTTCGTCTATCAGCTCACCTTTGTGGGATTCAGAGTCAAGTTGGGTCATAGGACCAGCCACCTTGGGGTAATGACAGAGTTGGGTTATGGCTCTGAATATGTTTTGGGTAATGTTTTTGTAATACTTCCCGGTATCAGGGCAGGTTTCAGCTACAGATTCTGATTATGAAAAAGATAGCATTATATTTCCGGATAGCAGTCATTACTGCACTGCTGATGGCAAGTTGCGAGGTCAGGAATTGGGATCCTGCCGCTGAGCTGGGCGGAATGGCCGGATATTGGGCTGGGAGTTATATTGATGATGCCTTGGATTTTGCCGTAAACCCTCATGATTCATTAAGAAAATACTACTCCGACGTCAAATGGCATGTCGCCATTACATCAAATCTTAATGATACACTGTCCATAGATTTTAAAAAAGATGGCCGCATAGAAGGTGATTCGGTGGTTATTTCATACAGATTGCTGCAGATAAAAGACTCCGTTGTGGTTACGGCCGACGGTTACAGGTACTCGGACAGGCTCTGGGCGCATATGTATACCGTTGATGAAGGGATAATAAACTATGAAGGAACGTTCCGCATAGAATTCTATGAGAACGGCAAGACAACACCTTGGGCATGGTCCGATGTCAGATACAGCAAGTCTGACCGTAATGACCCTTATAACAGTCGCCAGTATGTAAAAGAGACAGAGACAGGTTGGTATTGAATATGATGAAGTTATACAGATTAATAATCGCATCGGCATTTGTCGCGCTGATACCTTGCGGGCTGAAAGCCCAGTCAAGGTTTGAGATAAGTGTCGGTATATCCACTCCGGGCATTCACGTTTGTGATAAGAATGGATTGGGAATTGGAGAACAGGTAGGTTTCTATGATAAATATCAGGATGTTACATTGACTGATATGGAAAAGGACTCCTACAGGTCCAGCTACTATCCGGGCTTTTCCCTGCAGGCTGCCTATAAGTTGGCCGATCATGGCTTTACCAAAAGACTGTCAGTTGTGGCTTATGCCGGACTCACCACTGTAGGGTTTGAGAAAATAGACTATTTTACAAACACTCCTCTTTACAGCGAGAAAGCCTTGAAACTTGATGTGCTGGTTGGTGTCCGGTATCATATCATGAGCAAAGAACACTTTATGATGTACACACAAGCCATGGTAGGAGGGCGTATTAATGACAATTCTCTCTATTGGGAGTATAATGATATTATAAGTGACAACCCTGCACCTTTTCAGATTACCTATCTCGGTTTCAGATTTAAATCCAAGAACGGCATCTGTTTCCTGACGGAGCTGGGTGAAGGATTGGATTACAGTTTATTCGGCATGATTCTGATACCCGGAGTCCGGTTGGGTCTGGGATATACATTCTGAAAGGTATGAAAAAGATATCTTTGATAATAGCATTGGTCAGTTGTATGGCTCTGACTTCAGTTGGATTGGACTCCTGCAAGGGAGTGGAATGGGACACTCAGGAGACGTTGGTAGGATTGTCCGAATCATGGACAAGGATATATGTGGAAGATTTGATGCATGATTACAGTCAATATAAGGATGTTGTCAAGGACAGCACCCGCAAAGTCCAATATACGGTGACTTTGAATGATACGGTGGCAGTGGAGAGTATATTCAGAGGTATGATTGGCGGGGATTCGGTCGATATCACTACTACTATTGTCCTGACAGACACTACTATGACAACAGTTACCGATGGATACCGTTATGCAGACAACATTACCGCCCATATGTTTACTGTAGATCCCGGCATAATTGACTACAACGGAAAGCTTCACTTTGATTTCTATAAGACAGACGGAATGATTCCGTGGGCGTGGACTGAAATAACGTATAGTAAAACAGATGACTCTGACGTTATACCATACTTGCGAAATAGCAAATTCGGGTGGTATTGAGTATTTGTGCGTAACTTTTAGAGGAGACCCTTGGAGGAGGGAAGGGTGTAGTTGCTGATGTCGCGGCGCACGGCCTGCTTGAGAGCGCGGGCAAAGGCTTTGAAGATGGCCTCTATCTTGTGGTGCTCGTTGTCGCCCTGGGCCTGGATGTTCAGGTTCATTGCGGCGGCGTCGGAGAGTGACTTGAAGAAGTGCAGGAACATCTCAGTGGGCATCTCGCCTATCTTTTCACGCTTGAACTGGGCGTCCCAGACCAGCCAGCTGCGGCCTCCGAAATCCAGAACCACCTGCGCCATGCAGTCGTCCATGGGCAGGGCGTAGCCGTAGCGCTCTATGCCTCGCTTATCGCCCAGGGCCTTGCGGATGCACTCGCCCAGCACTATTCCGGTATCCTCAATGGTGTGGTGCTCATCGACATAGAGGTCACCCTTTACCTTGACGGTCAGGTCCATACTCCCGTGACGGCCAATCTGCTCCAGCATGTGGTCAAAGAATCCCAGGCCGGTGCTGATGTCGCACTGGCCGCTTCCGTCTATGTTGAGTTCTACCAGAATGTCTGTCTCTTTTGTTACGCGGTGGGCCGATGCGCGGCGCTCGCCTGCAAATATGTACTCTGCCACCTTCCACCAGTCGCTTGTGCAGAGGGCGCAGTCTGACTTAAGATCGTCAGATAAGCCATCGGCATTGTCCTGAAGCAGGATGGCGCGGCAGCCCAGGTTACGGGCCAGCTCCACATCGGTGGCGCGGTCGCCAATTACGTAGCTGGCGGCCAGGTCGTATTCTTCGGTCAAATACTTTCCGAACATGCCGGTGCCGGGCTTGCGGGTTGGGGCGTTGTCCTGCGGAAAGTGGCGGTCAATGAGGATGTCGCTGAACTCCACGCCTTCACCTTTTAGAGTGTTGAGGATGAAGTTCTGGGTGGGCCAGAAGTCCGCCTCGGGGTACGATGGCGTGCCAAGTCCGTCCTGGTTGCTGGCCATGACGAACTCAAAGTCTGTGTGACTGCGCAGGAACGTGAGGCTGCGGAATACTCCGGGTACAAACTGCAGTTTGTCAAAACTGTCAAGCTGCTCGTCGGACGGCTCAACCACAATGGTTCCGTCACGGTCTATGAATAGGACTCTCTTTTTCATACCATCAATATTTTGATAACGCTTCCAACAGCGCGTTGTTTTCGGCTACTGTACCTATGGTGACGCGTAGGCTGTTGCCGCACAGGGCTACCTTGCTGCGGTTACGGACAATGATGCCCTGCCCAACCAGGTAGTTGTAGGTGGCGGCGGCATCCTTTACGCGGGCCAGGAAGAAGTTGGCATCGGACGGATAGACCTTGATGCAGCAATCCAGACGGGCAAACTTTTCCATCAGGCGTGCGCGCTCTTTAAGGATTGATTCTACCCATCCGCGAACGCGGTCGTGCTGCATCACCTCCTCCATGGCACGCTTCTGTGTGAGCTGGTTGATGTTGTACGGGTATTTGACCTTGTTCATGATGTCTATGATCTGAGGCTGTGCGAATGCCATTCCCAGACGGATTCCGGCCATTCCCCAGGCCTTGGAGAAGGTCTGCAACACTACCAGGTTGGGGCGATTGGAAAGCTGCTGCAGATATGACGGCACGCCTGCAAAATCTATGTAGGCCTCATCCACAATCACTATTCCGTCAAATGAGTCCAGCACCTTATCAATAACCTTGCGGTCAATGTTGTTGCCGCTGGGGTTGTTGGGTGAGCAGAAGAATATCAACTTAGTGTTGGCATCGACTGCAGCCAGAATCTTGTCTGCATCGGGCTGGAAGTTGTCGTCCAGCAGCACTCGGCGGTACTCAACGTCATTTATATCGGCACAGACACCGTACATTCCGTAGGTGGGTTCGATAGCCACGGCGTTATCTACACCGGGACGGCAGAATATGCGGAACATAAGGTCTATGGCCTCGTCGCTGCCGTTGCCAAAGAAAATGGAGTCCTCCCTTACGCCCTTGATGGCACAGATGCGGGCCTTGAGGTCACGCTGCAACGGGTCGGGGTAGCGGTTTACCGGGTCGTTGTATGGGTTCTCATTGGCGTCCAGGAACACCTTGGCCTCGTGGCCTTTGTACTCGTCACGGGCCGATGTGTAGGGACTCAGGCTCCAGATATTTGGTCTTACAAGTTCTTGTAACGGTTTCATTTTTTTTACTTTGGCTTTGGCGTTGGCTTTGGCTTCCATGAGGTGCGTGGCTTTTGGCCAACGCCAATGCCAACGCCAACGTTATCTTATTCCTTAATGCGGATGGTTACTGCATTTTTGTGGGCATCCAGGCTTTCACCGGCAGCCATGGTCTCTATTACCGGACCTAAGGATTGCAGGCCCTCGCGTGAGAGCTGCTGGAAGGTTATCTTGCGCATAAAGCTGTCTATATTCACGCCTGAGTATGCCTTTGCGTATCCGCTGGTGGGCAGGGTGTGGTTGGTGCCCGATGCGTAATCGCCCGCACTCTCTGGTGACCATGGGCCGATAAACACTGAACCTGCGTTGACTACGCGCTCAGCAAGTTCAGATGCGTTCTGAGTCTGGATGATCAGGTGCTCGGGGGCGTACTCATTGGTCATCTCTATGATTTCATCGTCATTGCTGAGCAGTATCATGCGGCTGTTGCCCAGTGAAGCCTCTGCAATCTCATTGCGGGGCAGCAGGGCTACCTGGCGGTCAACCTCGGCCTGCACCTTATCAATAAGTTCGGCCGATGTGGTGAGCAGAATTACCTGACTGTCGCGTCCGTGCTCGGCCTGTGACAGCAGGTCGGCGGCTACGAATGCGGGGTTGGCATCGGCATCGGCTATAACCTCTACCTCTGATGGGCCGGCGGGCATATCGATGGCAACATCCTTAAGTGATACTATCTGCTTGGCTGCGGTAACGTAGGGGTTACCGGGGCCGAATATCTTGGATACCTTGGGTACGCTCTCGGTGCCGTACGCCATTGCGGCGATGGCCTGAGATCCGCCCAGTTT
>CADCLI010000115.1 GCA_902802285.1 uncultured Bacteroidales bacterium | reverse complement strand
AGCAGACGGTCGCTTGCGCAGCAAGGCTCACCCTCATAGCGGTTGTATGCGCACATAACCTCCTGAACGTTACCCTCCTGAACCAGAGCCTTGAAGGCGGGCAGGTAGGTTTCCCACAGGTCACGCATTGAAACCACTGCATCATAGCGGTGACGCTGGCTCTCGGGGCCGCTGTGCACTGCATAGTGCTTGGCGCAGGCATGAGTCTTGTAGTATTTCTTGTCATTGCCCTGCATACCCTTTACGTTGGCAACACCCAGAACGCTCATGTGGTAGGGATCCTCACCGTAAGCCTCCTGACCGCGGCCCCAGCGGGGATCACGGAAGATGTTAACATTGGGGCACCAGAATGTCAGCTCGGGATTGCCGGGAACGTAGTTGGCACCCATCTGTACATTGAAGATGTCATGGTTGGAGCGGTTCCAGTTGGCGCGAGCCTCATCGGACACTGCACTGAAAACATCATAAACCAGCTGCTCGTTGAACGAAGCACCCATACCGATAGGCTGCGGGAATACGGTATAACCGCCCTGACGCACGCCGTGGCAGGCCTCTGACCACCAGTTGTAAGACGGGATGCCCAGACGGTCCACTGATACGGACTTGTTCATGATAAGTCCAACCTTCTCCTCGGGAGTAAGCAGAGACATAAGGTTATCGACTCGTTTGTCAACCTTAAGTTTAGGGTTCTGGAAAGGATACTCATACTTTCCACCGCCGCATGACAGCATCAGCGCTGCTGCAGCCAAGGCAATAATGCCAGAAAAATTTTTCATAAGCTATTTATTGTAGTGTATAAAAGTTATTATTCAAGCGTCAGGGTCCTACTGATATATCCTGTGGATTCATCCAGATACTCTACCTCGGCGCGTATCTCGTTCTTGCCGGAAACCCATTTTGCAACGTTTCCTTCCAGTTCCTTGCCGTTCAGTATCCATTTTACAGACTTGACGTGGGTGAATCCCAAAGAGAGGCTCAACTCGGCATCTCTGCCTACAGAACAATTATCAGGAACCAGAATGACGGGATCCTGCATCACACCGCATATCACTCCGTCCACATCGGGCAGAATATCACGGTTACCATTCAGCGGCGCCCACTCCTCATTACCGTTCTTGTAAAACACCTGGAAATAATCTGTCAGGTCAGGATCGACTGTCAGGACATCCTTCTCTGTCCTATCGGCATAAAAGTATCCGTTAGAAGCGGGGAAATCCATTGACAGATGCCATCCCTCCTGTCTCACATTACCGTCCTTATCCATAAGGCAGATCTTGAACTCATGTCTGACGTCACGGTCTTCATCGTTCCTTAACCAGCCCATATAGAACTGGAACTCAGCTCCTGATCTGATATCAGCAGGAACAATCGGCTCAATTCCGTAGATTCCATCATAACAGATGCAGGTCAGACCCGGTTTCACATCCAGCACGACATCGGTAGTGTCCGGAGCGATACCCACTACAGCCCCCTGGTAGTCCGGGAATGAAACATCCAAGTAATCAACGCACAGGTCAAGCGTGTAATATCCATTGACTTTATCTGAATATCCCCATCCCCAGTTGATATGGATCTTACTGCCGTCAGTATCATATCCGTCACAGACAAAAGCATGTCCGCCGGCATCACCAGAGCCGTTATACAACACCACACGCCCGTTGTCTATCTCATTCTTCATGATAGAGAACCATTGGTCCAGCGAATATGAAGACCTGCTCAGATAAACAATAGACTCGGAGTAGGACATGTTGTTTTTTAAGGCATTTACAGCCAGACCCGTCGTTGTTCCGGATGCCTGACTGCTGTAATCCATCTTGACAGATACTCCACAGTCATGTACAAGTCTGGCTATCTGGTATATCTGTTCGTCGGTCATTCGACTTACGTTACCTTTCATTACAATATCTCCCGACATAATATCCCAATCATAGTAATGCCCGTCGATGGAATAGGCAGGGATATAGGTATCTGAATAGGATGTATAACCTCCTATTATACCTTTTCCGTGAACCGGCCACCTGTTGTACTGCATTATGATGGCCATTGCATTTGCTACACAACCGGTCAGGGCACGTTGGTTTTCGCCGTTCACTATCGGGCACAGGTTATTGTATGGCTCCGCCTGGTCCCATTTGGCGGTGATAAGCTCTTTTTTCTCGGACTCAGGCGCACCGGAAGAGAGTTTTGCCCATGCAGCCCTGACCTCTGCCGATGCCTCGATATCCGAATCACGCACCAGATTGATATAACGCGTAACACCGTCCATCCACCATTTCAGATTATCCGGCATGTCAGCGCTTGAAAAACGACCCTCTAATGAATATGCTATCACTGGGCTGACGCGGTCATCGGCTGCAATGATTGCCCAGCCTCCGTCAGGATTATTGAATACATAATAATCCGGATCCGGAACGTGGCCGTTACGGCCTGATGCCCGGAGAGATATCTCCTCCATGACAGGCAGTGTACTCATACCCAGCATTCCCCGTGCCGATTCAGCTGCACGCACCGGTTCAACTCTGTCAGCTATTGCAGGTACCGTCAGCACAAGAGCGGCGACGGTTATCAAAACTGTCTTTTTCATAATGCCAGTACCAATCCAAATTTGCCTGACCGGTCTGCCAGCCAGACTGTTTTATCGTCAACTTTCAGACACTCCATATTCAATGTGGAGCCATTCTGGTCAGATTTGCCGATTACATTGAAAGAAACCACATATTCATATCCCGTCCGGAATGAACCGTTGCCGTCCCAAACCATAAAGACATGTACTTCACCATTAGCGGCATCAGATACCTGCATTGACTGTCCGGGATCAAAATATCTGACCGAATACTGAATATCATCACCTGCCCCCGACATAATATAAACCGCAGTTTCAGGATCCGAAATGTCATAGAGGCCATAGACTACAGACCTGGTCAGTGCGTTGTCAACCTCATCCTTGGACAATGACGTAAGGTCATTCCAATCATACACCATTATGATGATATCATCGCCTGAACGGCAGGGGAATCCTATAAGGTCACCTTTGACACCTGCCGTCAGCGAAAGATCCATATCACTGCAAACTACGCTCATACGAGTGGTATCCTGGACAAAAACAGCGCGTCCGTTGCTGAAAGCCTCTTCCATGACAACATCCCTGAACACCATCCTCCTGTACTCCAGAACCTCTATATAGTCAGCCAGAGTACTGAATCTGCCTTCTGTGCAAGGCAGTTCATCCGTCTTGCCGATTGTTGCGTAATCTGCATGGAAGAACGAGATATGATACTGTTCAGAGTCCGGTTTGTCCATCAGTCCCAGAATGGGGCCGGCTACCGTATTGCCGGGTACGAGTCGGGAATCATAATTAGTCCATACATGAATGGCTTTCGTGGAATCCTCAAGGATTACACCCAGAATATCGGAAGAGGTCTTGTCTACCGCCGTTACCGTAACCTTATTAAGATATGCAGAGAAGAAACCGTTCTGCTTTTCATCAGGGGTTACCGTTATAAGGTCTTTCAGACTCAGGTATTGCGTATTCTGGGATATCTGCGGAATTCCGTTAGTATTCCACTGGTTGATTGAAACACCGCTCAGTTCCTGGATATTGGCTTCAGTATCTGACTCTTTAATAATCACTTTCATCCTTATAATCTTGCCCGGATACTCATGACAGTAATTGTCAAAGGTATAAGACAAAACCTTGCCCGATGACAGTTTAACCTTAAAGAGCGGGGTTACATCCTGAGGGATATATACAAAAGCGAATGAGTTTTCATCATCATCCGAACGCAAAGGAGTGATCTCCTTTTTTCCTGTTGTGGCAGTAAGTTCACCGGTTATTATGTTCAGCCTACCCGTAGTCATGAAGCCGAACACCCCCACTTCACTGATCCTTTCGCCAGAGCGGTTGTCAAAGAAAACAGTCATGGCAGTCAATGCGTGTTGCATCTTTATCTTGACGGACTTATCCTGCGGACCTCCCGAAGATACTCCCACAAGCATATCAGAGTTAAGGAATTTATCCGCCGTACTCTGATCCGTCGGAATATTGATATCTACCATCTCCTGACCTGAGAAGGATGAGTTATACGGCGAGTATGCAAAGAACCTTGATGAGTGAGACTGGTCATATCCCCACTTAATCTCCTTTTCAGTCATCACCGAGCCGTTAGCACCAACCGTAAACGGGACATTGTCAGCGCCGACCGGTTCGCTTACGAACAATCCCATCTTCTGTTCAGGTCTGAAAACGCTCCTTCCGGATACATCAAAGACCCTCACCAGCATGGGTGCGCCGTATTCAGGTTTGCTGTCCTTACACCCGGCCGATATGATAAGGCAAGATGCCGCCAGAAAAAAAACAGATTTGATTTTCATAAATAAAAGTGAATACCCTTACTATTATGCAAAGGTAATTTAAAAAATCGTGAAATAGGAATGTTTACGATAACAATCATAGAACAGTTTCGTCTGATTCACGAAAACGGTTCTTAATATAAAAAAAATGTTAATACTTTCCCAAACCCATTGCAGATAAAAACAAACGGCATACCTTTGCGGTGTACTATTGAACTAAGACACTAAACATACAAAGTAATACAGTCCTTTATTATGCTCATAGACATCAGAAACATCAATAAGACTTACACGGGAGGACAGCCTCTCCACGTACTCAAAGGGATAAATCTGGGCATTGAACGTGGAGAATTCGTGTCCATAATGGGCGCATCGGGCTCCGGCAAGTCCACATTACTTAATATATTGGGTATTCTTGACAACTACGATTCAGGCGAATACTTTCTGGACGGCAAACTCATCAGGAATCTCTCCGAACGCCAGGCTGCCGATTACCGCAACCGGATGATCGGTTTCATTTTCCAGTCATTCAATCTCATCTCGTTCAAGACTGCCGTTGAGAATGTGGAGTTGCCTCTGTTCTATCAGGGCGTAGGACGCCGTCAGCGTCATCAGATGGCCATGGAGTATCTGGACCGTCTGGGGCTGAAAGAGTGGGCAACCCACTACCCCAACGAGATGTCGGGCGGACAGAAGCAGCGTGTGGCAATAGCCCGTGCGCTCATCACCAAGCCACAGATCATACTGGCCGATGAGCCCACCGGAGCCCTTGACTCCAAGACATCGGTCGAGGTCATGGAACTTCTGAGCCGCCTTAACCGTGAGGAAGGAATCACCATCGTAGTGGTTACCCATGAGAGCGGTGTTGCCAACTGCACCAACCGCATCATCCACATCAGGGACGGTGTAATAGGACAGATTGAAGACAACATGCAGCACAACGCATCGGCATTCGGTACAACCACAATAATGAAGTAAGCCATGCAGGACCTTTTAACCGAAATATGGGAGAGCGTACGGCGCAACAAATTGCGTACCACCCTGACCGGGTTCTCCGTGGCATGGGGCATCTTTATGATAATCGTGCTGCTGGGTGCCGGAAACGGACTGATGAACTCCTTCAACCACCCGATATTATTGACCAGGTAACCACATCGGTCTCAAAAGGCGGATTCGCTGTTACTTACAAAAAGAAACACTTCAGCGATATGTCCCTGAACGGCACATTCCCTGCTCAGGCCGATATGAATCATATACAGGTACTCTCTGGCCGTTTCATCAACAATCTTGATATCGCAGAGAAACGTAAAGTCATGGTCATAACGCATTTGCTGGCCAAGAACCTGCTGGAAGGCAGTAGCGACTACCAGACCCTGATTGGAAAAAAGATTAAGGTAGGCAATCTGATATTCACCATAATAGGCGTGCGTCATGCCTATGAGAACCGGAATGACCGCGAACTCTATATACCCTACACCACGGCAAGGTCTTTATTCGGAATTACCAATGACCTGGACCTGATAGCCTTTACGTTCAACGGAC
>CADCLI010000114.1 GCA_902802285.1 uncultured Bacteroidales bacterium | reverse complement strand
CTGGAAAGACAATCGCCGCGAAGGGAAAGGCAGTATGGAGTGGGGTAACGGAGACAAATATTATGGTGAATGGCAGAATGACCTTCCATGGGGTGAAGGCTCCATGAGCCTGGCCGACGGAACCAGGTTTAAAGGAACTTTCGTAAACGGTGTCGTCGATGGCAAGGGAGTGATTGAAGAGGCTGATGGTACCCGCCTGGAAGGAACGTTGAAGGAAGGATTCCGTACAGGCACATTTACGGTTAAGGACAAGTCAGGGAAAAAGATAAGAACAATAATCTATTGAGGTTATGATATTGGATACGCTAGACAGACTGGAATGCTACGGATACATAAGTCCGTTGATGGATAAGGTTTCGGATTTCTTTCGTACTACCGACCTTTCGGGTCTTAAACCAGGCAGGATTGTCCTTCAGGGTGATGACCTCTTTGTCAATGTAAACCGTCAGGATGCTCAGACGCGTGATGAGGTCCCTATTGAAGCTCATTGTGAGTATATAGACATACAGGTTCCAATATCATGCGATGAGGAGATGGGCTTTATTTCTGCTCCATTCCTGCCGGCACCTTCGGTTCCGTACAGTATAGAAAGGGATGTCGCTTTTTATCCGGGACTTTGCGATTCGTATCTTAATGTCCGGAAAGGTATGTTTGTGGTGTTCTTTCCTGGCGAAGGGCATGCTCCGGCTATCACCAAAACCGGCATTCTCAAATTGATAGTTAAAATCAGGAAATCATGATGAAGATAATAGAGAATGATCCTTGGCTGAAACCATATTCGGGTGCAATAGAAGGTCGTCATGAACATGCTTTATGGCGTGAGAGCAAATTGACAGGTGGAAAGATGAGCCTGAAGGACTTTGCTTCAGGCTATCTCTATTACGGATTGCAGCATAATGATGGCGGTTGGGTGTTCAGGGAGTGGGCGCCAAACGCTACGGAGATTTTTCTGATAGGTGATTTTTCCGCTTGGGAGGAGCAGGAGCGTTTCCGTCTGAATCGTATAAATGATACAGGCGACTGGGAGCTTAGTATTCCCCAGGGTATGATCAGCCACGGTCAGCACTATAAAATGCGTGTCAAATGGAACGGCGGACAGGGGGACCGCATTCCCGCCTGGTGCCGTCGCGTGGTTCAGGACAACAGCTCCAAGATATTCTCCGCCCAGGTTTGGGACCCCGCTCATAAATATCATTTCAGGCACAAGGATTTCAAACCCAAGCATGATCCTCTGCTCATCTATGAGTGTCATGTGGGCATGGCTCAGGAGCGTGAGGGTGTAGGTACATACATTGAATTCAAGAATAACGTTTTGCCGCGTGTCAAGGAGGCCGGTTACAACTGCATTCAGGTCATGGCCATTCAGGAACACCCGTACTACGGCAGTTTCGGATATCACGTTTCCAGTTTCTTTGCTCCCTCATCCCGTTTCGGAACGCCTGAGGAACTCAAGGAACTGATAGATACCGCCCACGGCATGGGCATATCAGTCATCATGGATCTGGTACATTCACATTCTGTCAAGAATGAGAATGAGGGTCTGGGTAACCTGGCGGGTGATCCCAATCAGTATTTCCTCCCGGGTGACCGTCATGAGCATTCCGCATGGGGTTCGCTCTGCTTTGACTACGGCAAGGACCAGGTGCTTCATTACCTGCTTTCCAACTGCAAGTACTGGCTTGACGAGTTCCATTTTGACGGATTCCGTTTTGACGGTGTCACATCCATGCTCTATTACAGTCACGGGCTGGGAGAGGCGTTCTGCAATTATGATGACTACTTTAATGGCCATCAGGACGATGATGCCATCTGTTACCTGATGCTTGCCAACAGGCTTATACATGAGTTCAATCCGAATGCCATCACCATTGCAGAGGAGGTGAGCGGAATGCCGGGACTGGCAGCCCCGTTTGATGACGGCGGTTACGGATTTGATTACCGTCTGGCCATGAACATCCCTGATTATTGGATCAAGACCATCAAGGAAAAGAAGGATGAGGACTGGTCAATGGCAGGAATATTCTGGGAGGTGACCAATCGCCGAAAGGATGAGAAGACCATATCCTATGTTGAGAGCCATGATCAGGCTCTGGTAGGCGACAAGACCGTAATATTCCGTCTTGTCGATGCCGATATGTACTGGCATTTCACCAAGGACGGCGGTAATGATGTGACTGCACGGGGCATAGCCCTGCATAAGATGATAAGGCTCGTAACAGCATCAACCATAAACGGCGGCTACCTGAACTTCATGGGCAATGAGTTCGGACATCCGGAGTGGATAGACTTTCCGCGTGAGGGAAACGGCTGGAGCCATAAGTATGCCCGCCGTCAATGGAGCCTGATAGATAACAGGCAGTTGGCTTATTCATGGCTGGGCGATTTTGACCGGGCATTGATGAAACTGATAGGCTCTGTCAGGAATTTCCAGAATAAGGATGTAGTAGAGTATTGGCATAATGACGGTGACCAGGTGCTGGCTTTCGGACGCGGAGACCTGGTGTTCGTATTCAACTTCAATCCCACGCGTTCATTCTCTGATTACGGATTCCTGGTACCGAGAGGCTCTTACAAGACTGTGTTGGACAGTGATAGTATAGAGTTTGGCGGATACGGACGTGTAGATGACAAAATGGAACACTTCACTCTAATGGATCCTCTGTATAAGAAACAGCGTAAGGAGTGGCTCAAGCTATATCTGCCGGCCCGTTCGGCACTTGTTTTGAAGAAAGTCAGGGCAAATGCAAAGTAAGTCAGATGATAAAATGGCCAGATGGTTGTGCGGAATCCTGTTTATGGCTTTCGCACTCTCATGGCTATGTCTGTTTCAGGCTGATCTGCTTGACGAACTTTACCAAAGCCTGATGCACAGGTGGGGGTATGATGGCATTGTCGGTTACGGAGAATCAAACATTCATTATTATGCCATTCCCGTTGCATTGGCTCTTCTGATTACACTGTTGGAGATTCCGGTTGCCCGTCTGTTCAGATTCAGGGACGGATTGTATGCATGTAACTATCTTCCTTCGGCTCTGCTTTTAGGGGCGGTGACAGCATTTGAGGACTATAATTGTTGTAGAATTCTCTCGGGTCCGGACACGAAAGTATGGATAGCAATAGCCATATTCTGTGTGGTTTTGTTCATTGTCTGTAAGATTATTCAGAAAGTGCCGCGTCAGTCTGTCCTTAACGGACCGCGTATAGCCTCAGGTAATCTGTTAATTATGACATTGCTGTTTTGTATCGTAGGAATCCTGGGTAATACAGACGAGAATCTTCACCGGGTCCTGATGATTCACAGATACACGGCAAATGGCCAGTTCGAGAAGGCTCTGCAGGTAGGAGAAAATGAGGAAGAGGCAAATAATGCAGTTTCAAATGCCCGCCTGGACGCCATGCTGAGACTGGATGCCGTCAATCCCGGAACAGGGATAGGGGAGCACCTTTTCAATTATCCTTTAGATAATAGGGATTCAATGCTTGACTTTCTGCAGTTGGCCTCAACAGGCTATGTTTATGATTCCCTCTCGGCAGTTATTGCCATGTCAATGATTAATTGTGATCTGCAAAAAGCGGATTCCCTTATAACACCTTATATATATCAAGGCAAGGTCCCTGAGTTCTATATGCAACTTCTGGTCCTGACAGATAATAAGGAGGCAGCTGCCCGCCTGCCGGATGAATTTGCGGCACAGAAAGAGATTCTGGACAAATTCAGGGAGTCATTGGAGAATCTGAAGGGTAAGCCAGTGCAATTCCAGGCCAACAGTACCTACATTAAGTTCCACCAAACCTACTACTGGTATTATTCTTTCACACGGTAATCTTATTCAGATACCATCATCTCATACTATGGAAAACAATCTGGGCCTGAATGGAGCGCCCGGGAACGACTGCTCCGACTGCATCGTCGGTATTGTTGGCCGTTATCAGCTGGTTGCCCTTCTGTAATATCGGCAAGAATGATGCTTCACCTTCACGCGGGCCGCCTACACCTTCTGCTACAAGGTTGTAGTCTTTATCAAAAATGGCATAGTCTCCATATCGGTTGTAAGCACCCCGTTTGTTATAGAAATAGTGGACTAATGTCTTTCCGTTCACTGAGAAAATATGGCCTATGCTTGGAGCCGGTTGATCAGGCATTGCGTCTTCCATGTTAATCTGGAACTGTTTATTTATACCGTTGCCGTCATACATATAAGCCTCACGTGTATCCGGATTATAGCACAGGATATTTCCTTGGGAGTCCGGTATGAACAATTCTTCTGTATGAACAACTACAAAGGTTACTTCATCCGAACCAGGCTCAGTCAGTTCTGTCTTCTTCAGGAATGAATTTGTAATATGGCCCTGATTGTCAGTGAAAACGAACTTTCCTATACTGTCATTCTCCATACCATTATGAAACACAAAACCGTCTCCTAAGCTGATGAATGAAGATGGGGATGTCGGCCAATCAAGACTGAACTTGTACTGATGGTTAAGGTCATGATCATATACATGAATGGTATTGCTGGCTTCGCGATCCATAAGGTATATATGCTCATCATCGCCAGCTATTCCCATAGCCATCATGTATTCTTCTGGTCCTCTGCCTCGGCGGTCCAATTGGCTTACAATCTCACCAGTGCTCAAGTCTACCTTGGAGACTCTCTGCTGGGTATCAAATAGGAATGCATATTTGTCGGTAATAAAGACATCATTTATATGAGCCAGAAAGTATTTGCCTTCAGAACTCACATTAACTGTTTTATCCACCTGAAAGTAATCACTGACCTTAAATTCCTTGTCACCCGGATCCTTGACCGTAATGACAACACCCTCAGTATCCTTATTGTCGTTGCATCCGGTGAAAGCTGTTATTACCAGTCCCAGAACAGGAATAATGGGAGCAAGATAGCGGGCAAGTCTTTTCATATCATAAGGTTTTATAGTTGTTGCACAAAGATACTAAAAAGGTGGAGACCCTAATGAACCTCCACCTTAAAATATTCTCTCCTTTTGCAGTGTTGCCCGTCCGGAGGACGGCCGTTTCCGTTAGGAAACTAAAAGGAGGTCGTTGGGGTGTAATTGTAATTTGCGTTTAGCTATTTTCAATTGCGCCCTGCGCGGCTGCCAGACGTGCGATAGGCACGCGGAAAGGTGAGCAGCTTACGTAGTTAAGACCTACCTTGTCGCAGAACTTGACTGATGAAGGCTCGCCGCCATGCTCGCCGCAGATACCGCACTTCAGATCGGGACGAACTGAACGGCCCTTCTCTACAGCCATCTTGATGAGCTGACCGACACCCTTCTGGTCCAGAACCTGGAACGGGTCAACCTTAAGTATCTTCTTCTCCAGATAAACCGGCAGGAATGAAGCGATATCGTCACGTGAGTAACCGAATGTCATCTGGGTCAGGTCATTGGTACCGAATGAGAAGTACTCGGCGCGGGCGGCAACTGCATCAGCGGTAAGAGCGGCACGCGGGATCTCGATCATTGTACCAACCTTGAACTCGAACGGCTTGACACCCTCTTCCTCAAACAGCTTGGCTGCTGTCTTGCGGATAATCTCCTCCTGCTGCTCAAACTCGTAGTGCTTACCTACCAGCGGAACCATGATCTCTGGCTGCGGGTTCAGGCCCTCCTTGCGCAACTGGATGGCAGCGCCGATGATAGCCTTGGTCTGCATCTCGGTGATCTCAGGATAGGTATTACCC
>CADCLI010000113.1 GCA_902802285.1 uncultured Bacteroidales bacterium | reverse complement strand
CCGCCGTAGCACTTGGCGGTTACATCCTTGCGGACCTGCTTGATGGTCTCGCGGGCAATGATCTTGGAGCCTATGGCAGCCTGGATTGCTATATCAAACTGCTGACGCGGTATGAGTTCCTTTAGTTTCTCGCACATACGGCGGCCCAGGTCATAGGCGTTATCCACGTGAGTAAGAGTTGACAGGGCATCCACAGGCTCACCGTTAAGCAGTATATCCAGTTTGATGAGCTTTGACGGACGGTAACCTGCGGGATGGTAATCAAATGATGCGTAACCCTTTGATATGCTCTTGAGCTTGTCGTAGAAATCAATCACGATCTCACCCAAAGGCAGCTTGAAGTATATCTCCACACGATTACCGGCTATGAACTGCTGCTTTACCAGCTCTCCGCGCTTGTCAAGGCACAGAGTCATGATGGGGCCTATGTAATCAGTCGTAGTGATTATGGATGCGTCTATATAAGGCTCCTCTATATGGTCTATCAGCGTAAGGTCAGGCATGCCGCTGGGGTTATGTACCTCGGTGGCGTTACCCTGCTTGTCATAGACCATGTATGATACGTTGGGCACGGTGGTGATCACGCTCATGTCAAACTCGCGGTCCAGACGCTCCTGCACGATCTCCATATGCAGCAAACCCAGGAATCCGCAGCGGAATCCGAATCCTAATGCTGCCGATGACTCGGGGAAGAAACTCAGTGAGGCATCGTTCAGCTGCAGTTTCTCAAGTGATGCACGAAGGTCCTCAAACTCATCGGCCTCAATGGGATATACGCCGGCAAACACCATAGGCTTGGACTCCTCAAATCCGGCAATGGCCTTGTCGCACGGACGGGCCACATGTGTGATGGTATCGCCCACCTTGACCTCGGTCGATGTCTTTATGCCCGATATGATGTAGCCCACATCGCCTGTGGTCATCACGTCGCGCGGCACCATATCCATACAGAGTACGCCAACTTCATCGGCATCATACTCCTTACCGGTGTTGAAGAACTTTACCTTGTCACCCTTGCGGATGCATCCGTTCTCAATCTTGAAGTATGCTATGATTCCACGGAATGAGTTGAATACCGAGTCAAATATGAGAGCCTGCAGCGGAGCATCGGGATCACCTACGGGATGCGGCACACGCTCAACGATAGCGTTCAGAATCTCCTCAACGCCCATTCCGGTGCGGGCCGATGCGCGGATAATCTCGTCACGCTTGCAGCCCAAAAGTTCTATGATTTCATCCTCCACCTCATCGGGCATGGCGCTCTGCATATCGCACTTGTTTATGACCGGGATGATCTCCAGGTCATGCTCAATGGCCATGTAGAGGTTGCTGATGGTCTGCGCCTGCACGCCCTGAGTGGCATCTACCACAAGGATTGCGCCCTCGCAGGCAGCGATAGAGCGTGATACCTCATATGAGAAATCCACATGTCCCGGAGTGTCAATAAGGTTCAGGATATACTTCTGCCCCTGATACTCGTACTCCATCTGGATGGCGTGGCTCTTGATTGTGATGCCGCGCTCCTTCTCCAGGTCCATGTCATCGAGCATCTGACCCTCGGTAATGTTTATGGTATGTGTATATTCAAGCAGACGGTCAGCCAGCGTTGACTTACCGTGATCTATATGAGCAATAATGCAGAAATTGCGGATGTTCTCCATATGGGGCGTTTTTACACCGCAAAATTAGCAAAAATTCTGCGTATTCCCGCAACTTCCTGTTTTGCCAAAGTGTCCCACAGCCACCCGCGTGAGAGGGTATTCTCGGGCCGATGAGCGTGGGACACGCCCTCTCTGTGAGCCTATGTAACACAACAAAGTGTCCTACACGACCCGAGAGCGGGGTTGGTGTGGGACACTTTGGCAAACAAGACTTATTATAGTTGGATTACTGTGGCAGTTGGAACCTGGCGCAGGATATCGGCCTTCTGTTCATCGGTCATGGGAGCCTTTATGGTCAGGCTCTCCAATTTATTCCAATCGTACCATTTACCAAGGTCCTGCGGAACTGTTATAGGTTTGATAGAAAGGAACACCTGATTCTTATAGAATTGCTCGCCGGGGTGTTTCACAAACATCGGTACATCGGGAAATCCTATATTGTACCATTTATTCATACTACCGAATACGGTATAAATTTCGTTCATAGTAATATCTGTGCGTCCGTCGCCGAACTCATTCAGGAACTCTACTTCAAGGGGATCCAACTTATCCATATCCAGTCCGGAGCCAATCTTTTCACGCATCATCCAACTCATGGCGGGTTTCAGCGAATGGTTTTCCCAATCCATCTCCATTCCGATGAATCCGGCCCAAAGTTCCAGATTGTCAGTCTCTTGATGATCGGGTAAAGTCATGATGTACTTGATATCAACCTTCTTTATCTCCGAGCAGACCTTTGTGTTATGGGTAACAACGCTTGGCGTACGTACCACATGAAGCGGACCTTCAAATCCATCCTCTTCTTCACAGAACGGGAAGAATACCGTAAACCAACCGTTGTATTGTGCAGGTATTTTAGTTATTCCGGTGCCGCCGCAACCGCCTCCCTTGGCGGCTCTGGCAGGTGAATATTGCTGTACCATATCGAGCCAAAACTTACGGTTTACATTTCCTTCCGATGCATTCACGAACTCGTCAAGAACAGGCTCCAGTTTCTCACGCCACCAGCCCAGGCCCAGACCATCAAGCCTATTGATGCGTGATCGTATCTCCTTCCAATCATCGGGAGTACCCAACAGAGTTATATCCGGAATACCGCATCCCATGTAATGAAGTACATATTTAAAGTACTTCTTGACGCTCTCCATCATGGTTATCTGTGATGTGATGCGCTCCAGAGTACCGGTTGTACTGAAATTGCAGACCATCAGGTCAGAGAACTGCGCCTTCATGTTCCTGTCTATCGAATCGCTGAATGCCTGGATAATCCAATCCCAGTCCTCCTCATGTGCAAACACATCCCTTTGTGTTATAACAACAAGTTCCCTCTGACCCCCGAAATCCACCAGGCGGTCACGCAGTTGCTCGGCATTCTGATTAATCTGGGTCGATATTCCCTGACTGATAAGCAGCCATATCATATCGGGCGACAGCACCAGGGAATAATGATTGTCAAAGGCAGTGAGGAATCCTTCAAAGCAGGCGTTGCGGTCAAAGCAGACAAGTTTGCTGTCACCTGCGCTGTGAGTCTTGACATTTGCATTGGATGCTGATATACCCGATTCGCTGAGTATCTTTTCCCAGCACTTCTGTCCCGATATTTGAGTCAATGGTTGGGAAGGTGAATCTTTGTCTTCAATATGAAACTTTATGCCTCCCTCATCCAGCTGAGTAATGGAAACATTGGCAGTCTGAGCATCTTCATTCCGTAAATCAACTTTTTCTTTCTTTTCCTTGCGAGCATACGCCACATTCACACACATTAGTGAGAGGATGATAATGACTAGCTTTTTCATATCGTTGTCGGTTTTTTGATTTGTTCTGCCGACAAAGGTAGAGCGGCTGTCAACCCATAACAAGAAAAGAGCGTTGCATTACCGTTGCATTTTTTCTGCAACGGTTTTGCAACACTCTTTCAATCTGATAATGTGTACTTTAGCGACACAATAGTATCGTTTCCCTGTGTTAAGGGAGGAGAGACTTTATGCTGTCAGTGGTAGCGGTTACCCGGGGGCTGGTGTAGGTGATTTCTTCTACGGGCATGAGCTGGACGCTTACCTTGCCGCCGGTTGTTATTATCAGTTTACCGATGTTGGCAAAATGGATACCAGTCTGGGTGATGGGGATTTGCTTGCCGTCCTTGTTCTCAACATAAACACAGGGTACAGTGGAATGGGTGTGGGCATCGAGCAACGCATCAATACCATTGGTCTTGCTTATAAGTTCATGGGAGTCAACATGGCTGGCGGGTCTTTCGCCAAGATGTGAGAGCATGATCACATAATCAGCTCCTTTGGCACGAGCGTCATCCACGGCTTGCTGAACCAGGTCATAGATTGCATCGCGCTTTAAGTCATAAAGCTGGTTGCGATCAGCGTCATAGAATGCGCTCCTTTCAATCTGCATGGTCTGTGGCGTAAGTGCACCCACAAAAGCAACCCGTTTGCTTCCGTACTGGTGTATTGTGTAAGACGGGAAAATCTGATTGCCTTCCATATCGAAAAGGTTGGAGCATACAACCGGGGCACCTGCCTGCTGCATCAGTTCCTTGATATGAGGTACTCCATAGTCTAACTCATGGTTACCTAACGTGATGGCATCATAACCCACAGAACGGAGTATATCCACTATATACTTACCTTGTGAGTTCTTACCCACATCGGCTCCGGCTGCAAAATCACCGCAGCTCACAATACCGACGTAACACGTATCGGCCTTGGCAATGGCATCGCGCAGTCCGGCCAGCTTGGTATATCCGTCAATACTGCAATGCACATCATTCTCATACAGAATCACAATATCCTTAGCCTTCTGGGCCAGCGTCGATACTGTACTGAAACCAACAATAACGAGAGTGAGTAACCACTTTGAAATCCTTTTCATAACCAGTCCTGTTTTTGGCAAAAATAGCAAAATAATAATAAAAAGCGCACCAGGAACTATTCCTAATGCGCTTATTATGCTGATACAAGGCTTTTTAGCGGGCCTGGACGTACTTGTGGAGGGTCTTGCGGACGGCGCCGGGACCGGCGTATAGTTCCTTGACCATTCCTTCTATGCGCTCACCCAGACCGGCCTCATACAGATCTACTGCAAAGATGTCCTTGCGGCTGTAGAGTTTCTTTAGGCATGAGTAGTCCTGATCGGCCTTGCCGATTTCCAGAGGAGCTACGATTGCCTGAACCTCTGCCAGCAGGGGATCAGGGGACGGATCAAACGGGGTGCCGTCATCCTTGATGCCCTTGAGGTAGCGTGCCCAGCCGGCAAGTGCCAGAGGTATGAGCACCAGGTTATCCATGTCAAGGCCGCGTGCTATGTATTTCTTTATGGTCTCACCAAAACGGATTGGAATCTTCTGGCTGGTATCGCATGCTATGCGTTGAGGTGCATCGGGCATGAACGGGTTGGGCAGACGGCGGTTGATTACGGCGCCTATGAACTCGTACGGGTTCAGGATTCCGGGATCAACCACTACCGGCATGGCCTCCATGTAACCCATCTTCTGGATGAAGGGACGGATATCCTCATCGGCCATCTCGGCACTGATAAGGGTGTAGCCCAGCATGCAGCCGTAGATGGCCATTGCTGTGTGCAGAGGATTGAGGCAGGTGGTAACCTTCATGGTCTCAACCTTATCTACGGTCTCGCGTGTGGTGTAGAGGGCACCACCCAGATCCAACGGCGGACGGCCGTTGGTGTAGTTATCCTCAATTACCAGATACTGCACCTCCTCAGCGTTCACGAACGGAGCGGTAAAGGTGTGTTTCTCCGTCTCAATGTAATCATTATCCTCAAAGCCGTCCTTGGCCAGGAGTTCCTTAACCTTCTCGTGGGGACGTGGGGTGATCTTATCGATCATTGACCAGGGGAATGTGATTTTCTTTTCATCCTTGAGGTAAGCCAGGAAATCAGCAGGCACCAACTTATCGGCCACCCAACGCTCGGCGTATGCCATCACTCCGGCCTTAACCTTGTCACCGTTGTGTGAGCAGTTGTCCATACTCTGGACGGTAAGAGGCAGCTTGCCGGCATTGTAACGCTCCAGCAGCAGGGCGCAAA
>CADCLI010000112.1 GCA_902802285.1 uncultured Bacteroidales bacterium | reverse complement strand
TATCATCTGACAGAGAGGGAGAACATGACATTGTCTGCATCAGTGGCTGCAGACCTTGGCGGACGGAATATTGATGATATAGAAGGAAAGATTTCAATTGACAGCGTAAGTTACGCAGACAATGATGGCGACTGGTCCATGGACAACATGACCGTTGAAATCGGCAGATTCAATGATTTTGTCAGAATCATAACTTTGCAGAGCGACTTCATGAACATGTCGGTTACCGGTGACTACACCCTGTCAACCCTCCCCGGTTCAATCGCCAAGGCTTGCGGGGACGCGTTGCCTACAATCGGAAAGATGCTGGCAACCAAGTTAGGGGCTGCAGACTATACAGGAAATACCCATAACGACTTTGCTGTCGAAGCCAACATCGACAACACGGATCTGCTTGTAAAGGTTATGCATTATCCTGTGTCCCTCACCAAGCCCGCACAGATACAGTTGAATTTCTCAGATCAGGAAAACACCTGCTCAGGCAACATATTCGTGCCCGAGGCATTGATATCGGACAAGTTGCTTTCAGATGGTATTATAAGCATCAACTCGGCCGAGGGAACTTGCTACACCGACATATCCGGTTTCTACGGTGACAGATCCGATGATGGCATTGGTTTCAAGGCTTCCCTGATGGCATTCATGGATATAGTACGCGGCAAATATTCTTGGGACAGCATGACAGGTCAGATGAGCGGAACCGCCAAGACGCTCTCACAGTTCTTCAGATATGACAGCCAGAACGGGCTCAAATCCCTGACATTCATAGATACAACCAGTGTTGTCGTGAACGGAACGCCATGGGATCTGTCCATATCTAGGATAAGCACAGATAAGCGCAAGATAACTGTTTCTGATTTCTTTGCCCGTAACGACAATCAGTTACTGCATGCCGACGGAACAATCTCTGCCGATTCTATAGACATATTCAAACTGTCGATGACCCGTATCAACCTTGGACGTACCCTCTCCATATTAAATAAGAATGGCAAGATCGCCCTTGAAGGCATTGCATCCGGAACACTTTCTATTGCCGGCTTATTAGGCAAGCCTGCTTTCTACGGTTCCTTAAGCATCGATGACTTCCAGTTCATGGATTCATATCACGGCCTTCTTACAGCAGACTGCAGATGGAATCAGATTACCCGACAGGTGGAACTGGACGGAACTATGGTTAATGAAGGAATTGAAACCACCGACCTTCATTTCCTTAACACATGGACAAAAAGTGTCTTCAGTGAACTTGACGGACGTGCGACCGGCAAGTTACGTCTCTTCGGTAGCATCCCCAAACTGGACCTGGAGGGCCAAGCTATACTTGATGACGCTTATTTTGTACAGGATGCCATAAACACCACTTTTAAGGTCAAGCACGATACCCTTTGGTTCGAACCGGGCAAGATGCTTTTCAGGGATGTTGAGTTCTATGATGAAAATGGACACGACGGACTGATGACTTGCATTCTGACACATAATAAATTCTCCAAGTGGAGGGTTGACATGACAGCTGATGTAGCGGATATGCTTGTCTATTATCAGCCCAAAAATGAAAGGAGTGACATCTTTGCATCAGTTTATGCTGAAGGATCGATGAAGCTCAAGTTCGATGAAAGGAACGGGTTGGCCATCTCTGTCGATGCCCGGACGGCTCCCGGCACCAAGATCGGATACAGTCCCTCTTCGGGTACAGTCGCCGACTACAGTTTCCTTACGATTGTTGACCGGAATACCATAAAACTTGATGAAGAAACTGTCAGGCACATAATTCCGGAAAAGACCAGGAAGGGCCGTAACTTTAGTCTGGATTTTGAAATAGAATGCAGTGAGGATGCCCTGATTGAGATGGACATGGCATCACTTAACGGCTTTTTCCGCGGGAATGGAGACATCTCACTGAAATATACTCCAAAAAACGGTCCTGTCCTGAATGGCATATACAACCTGAAATATGGCCAGTGCGCCCTCTCCGTCGAGGATGTAATACGGAAGAACTTTACTTTGATGGAAGGCAGTTATGTACGGTTCAACGGTGCCCCGATGGATACGGAACTGTTCCTTCAGACCTACCACAATGTCAATTCAGCCTCAATCTATGACTTGGATCCCAGTGTGTCATCAAACAACAAAGTGCATGTCCGTTGCCTGATGGACATTACAGGCAATGTAAGCGATCCCCGTATCAGTTTTGACATTGATATACCAAACGGAACCCCCGAAGAAAAAGCCGTACTTGCCAGTGCGACAGCAACCGAAGAGCAGAGAAATATCCAGTTCATGTATCTCCTGGCCATAGGACGTTTCTACACTTATGATGTAGTAGCCATGAATGACGGACAGACTCCAAGCGCTATGGAATCTATCGTTAACTCTACTGTAAGCGGCCAGATCAACAATGTCCTGTCTCAGGTTCTTGACAACGAGAAAGTCTCCATATCCAGCAACGTAAGTGCCAGCAGTTACCTGTCAAACGATGCGACAAACCTGAGCAACAAGGAACTTGAGGGAATCCTGGAAGCTCATCTTCTAAACAACCGTCTGATGCTAAACGGAAATTTCGGATATAGGGAAAACACAATAAACAACACCTCCAACTTTATCGGAGATTTTGAATTCAAGTACCTTCTGTTTCCTGATAAGAATGGTAAAGGTATAAGCCTCAAAGGCTACAACAAAGCCAACGATAAATATTTTTCCAAGACCACACTCACCACACAAGGTGTGGGATTAGTATTTGAAAAAGACTTCTAATTACTTAGAAAGGGCTCATTTTCATGAACCCTTTCTAAACTTTGGCTATTGGCTATTAGCTATTGGCTTTTTAGTAGGAACGGGCAAACAGCACGCGGCGTGCAGCGGGCTTACCACTGTAGACATCCGTTCCCGGCTCCTCCTTCATACCGAAAGGTAGGCAGCGGATGGTAGCCTTGGTCTCTTCCTTGATCTTGGCCTCGGTCTCGGCAGTGCCGTCCCAATGAGCCAGTACAAAGTAACCGGCCTCAATCTTTTCCTTGAATTCATCGTAGGAATTAACCTCGACCATGCGTGCGTCGCGCCATGCCTTAGCCTTCTCAAAGATTGCGGTCTGCATATCATCCAGCATATTCGGGATAAGTTCCTCAAGACCCTCAAACGGTACGGTCTCCTTCTCCAGAGTATCACGGCGCATGATTTCACATGTACCGGCCTCAAGGTCACGCATACCCAGTGCTACGCGTACGGGAACACCCTTGACCTCATAATCGGCAAACTTGAATCCGGGACGCTTGTTATCGGCATCGTCATACTTGACGCTGATGCCCTTCTTGCGGAGAGCCTCAACCAGAGTATCGACCTTGGCGCTTATCTGTGCCAGGTCATCAGCATTCTTATAGATAGGAACAATCACCACCTGTATGGGAGCAAGTTTAGGAGGTAGGACAAGACCGTTGTCATCGGAGTGAGCCATTATAAGTGCACCCATCAGACGTGTTGATACGCCCCATGAAGTAGCCCATACATACTCAAGCTTGTTTTCCTTGTTAATGAACTGTACATCAAACGCCTTGGCAAAGTTCTGACCAAGGAAGTGTGATGTACCGCACTGCAGAGCCTTACCGTCCTGAGTCATGGACTCTATGGTATAGGTATCAAGGGCACCTGCAAAACGCTCGGTCTCTGACTTGACGCCACGAACAACCGGAACCGCCATATAACCCTCTACAAAGTCAGCATAGACCTGCTGCATGCGGCGTGCCTCCTGCTCTGCCTCCTCGCGGGTGGCGTGAGCGGTGTGACCCTCCTGCCACAGGAACTCGGCGGTACGCAGGAACAGACGCGGACGCATCTCCCAGCGCATTACGTTAGCCCACTGGTTGCACAGTATAGGCAGGTCACGGTATGACTTGATCCAATTCTTATATGTAGCCCAGATAATAGTCTCTGATGTAGGACGTACTATGAGTTCCTCCTCCAGCTTGGCTGCGGGATCCACAATGACGCCGCTTCCGTCCTCGGCATTCTTAAGACGATAGTGTGTCACTACGGCGCACTCCTTGGCAAAGCCCTCAACGTGCTCGGCCTCACGGCTTAGATATGACTTTGGGATGAGCAACGGGAAATATGCGTTCACGTGACCGGTCTCCTTGAACTTGTCATCAAGGGTACGCTGTATCTTCTCCCAGATTGCATAACCGTAAGGCTTGATGACCATGCAACCGCGAACAGGAGCCTGCTCTGCAAGATCTGCCTTTACAACCAATTCATTATACCACTGCGAGTAATTCTCGCTTCTTTTGGTAAGGTCTTTGAGTTCTTTTGCCATATCCTAAGATTTTTCGGAGTGCAAAGGTACGCTTTTTTTAGAAATAAATAAAAAGAGAGGACGACCGGATTATTCCGATCGCCCACTCCTGTTTCTGTTCCTTATTTTACTTGAACAGCAACTGGGCAAATGTATTAAGGTACAGACGCCAGTTAGCCCATACGTGACCTCCGTCTGACTTATAGAATGTGTGCTCCAGACCGCAGTCTGTCATGGTCTGATCCAGCGTTACAGACTGTTGCCACAGAAAATCGCTTGTACCACAGGCCAGGAAATACAGCTTGACACCGGCTTTCTTGAGTGCTGTTATCTGCTCTGCAGTTGAACTGCCAGCGGCTGACAGAGGGCATATCCAGTCAAACATTGCAGGATAAAGGTTTGTTGCGGTAATGGTATGGCCGCCACCCATCGACAGACCTGCTATAGCGCGTGACTCAGGCTTGGCTATAACGCGGAAATTCTTCTCTATAAAAGGAACAATCTCAGTGCAGAGACTCTTTACGTATGCATCGGCCATATTGGGATCGCGGCGGTCAATCTGTTTCTCGGGCAGTCCCAAAGGCTGTGCAGCCTGCTGTCCGGGATTGCCGTTGGGCATTACTACAATCATAGGCTGAGCCAGTCCCTTCTCAATCAGATTATCCAGTATCTGTGCAGTACGGCCCATGGATGTCCAGGCCTCCTCATCGCCACCGGCTCCGTGAAGCAGGTAGAGTACGGGGTATTTCTTGCCGCTGGTCTCATAACCGTACGGAGTATAGACAGTCACACGGCGGTTTATGCCCAGAATCTTGCTGTCATACCAGCGGTATGATACGGTTCCGCGCTGATTAGCCTCAAAATAGTTCTCCGAGCGCTCTCCGGGCACCATCAGCATATTCAGGTAACGGGTACCGTCACGCTGTACCATATAGTTCTGAGGATCATTCACCGATACGCCGTCGACTACAAAATTGTAGGTGTAAATCTCAGGTGACGGAGTGTCAATTGTCACCTCCCAAACGCCGTTCTGGCCTTTCTGCATGGGGATATTGCCCTCCAACCAGTTACCCTGCAGGTTTACCACAGTGGCGTAATTGGCATTAAGACGGAATGTCACCTTTTCACCGTTGATTTCAGGTGATTTTACCTGCTGACGTCCTCTTGAGAAATTGTTCAGTTCCTGAGCAGTTACTGCAGCGGAAAAAACAAGTAGCAGAGATACTGCCGTAAAGAATTTTTTCATAAGTCATTATTAAATGGTTAGTACTTATCGGTTTTAACTTCTCTGCAAATATAATTCAAAGCAGTTAAATATACAATTATAAACAATAAGCAGTATCTTCATAGCGTTTTATTACAGAATGAGATTCAATACGTACATATTGGGATTGATGTCGGCTTCTCTGTCCATGATTGTGCCAATGTCGCTTCACGCACAGTGGTTTGGCTGTTCATCGGATATGATAAACACGCTCAGAGTTGTCTCAGACGGTGATTGGGAACGTGTTCCGATGATTACCTTGGACAGTGACGAAACCATGGAATTCTCTTTTGACGAGATGTCACATGAGTATCACCGTTACACTTACCATATCACCCACTGTGATGCACAGTGGAAACCCTCAGACCTACTGGAATCGGAGTATCTGGACGGCTTCAACGATCAGCCCATCGGCAACTGGGAGAACTCATTGAACACCACGTTTGACTATACGCACTACACTCTCACTCTACCTAATGACGATGCCTCAATCAAACTGTCAGGCAACTACCGTCTTTCAATACAAGAGAATGGACAGGAGGTTGCCTGGTTCAGGTTCCTTGTGGCAGAGAATCTGCATAACCTGTCGGCTTCTGTTGACGGCAATACAGATTTTGATACGTACGAATCTCATCAACAGATAAATATGACGGTCAACATGAACGGACTGACCGTGCGAGATCCCGCAAGTGAGTTATACGCCATGGTCATGCAGAACCGTCGTTTTGACAACGCGGTAATTAATCCCACGCCCACTTACAATTCGGGCGGAAAACTGACTTATGAGCACTGCAGGGAACTCATATTCCCGGCTGGTAATGAGTTCCGCCGTTTCGAGATAGTCAATATGTACGATAATTTCAAGAATGTTGACCGAGTAAGATTCCATGACCCCTACTACCACGCCAACCTTCTGGCTGACTCCCGCCATCACGCCTACACCTTTGATTTTGACCATAACGGCCGATATCTGATCCGATACAACCAGGCAAGTGACAGCGATACCGAAGCCGATTACCTGTTTGTCCATTTCAGTCTGGCAAGCGACAGGATGACGGAGGGAAAAATGTATATATCAGGCCATTTCACCGGAGGAAACCTGATTTCCAGGTATGAGATGGAGTACAACAGCCAGGAAAAGGCATATCAGGCTACCGTATTGCTTAAGATGGGTGCCTATGATTACCAGTACCTGTGGGTGCCGGACGATGAAGCCCAAGGCCAGACCAAGCCTGTTGAGGGCGACTGGTATGAAACCGGAAACGAATACCTTATACTTCTCTACTACCGTCAACGTGGTTCACGCTATGACCGTCTGGTCAGCAGTCTGCATCCGCTCTTTTATTTTTTCTTCCTGAGTATTGTTCTGGGGCTCCCAGAAACGGCAATCCCTGATTTCGTCCGGCAGATACTGCTGATTAACAAAGTTGCCGGCATAATCATGGGCATACTTGTAATCCTCTCCGTATCCCAGGTCTTTCATAAGTGATGTGGGAGCATTTCTGAGATGCAGTGGCACCGGAAGATTGCCGGTCTCTCCCACCTTGGCCAGAGCATTTGCTATTCCCATATATGCCGAGTTGCTCTTGGGGCTGGTTGCCAGATAAACGGTAGCCTCGGCCAATGGGATACGTCCCTCCGGCCAGCCTATCTTCATGACGGCATCGAAGGCGGCATTTGCCAACAACAGTGCATTGGGGTTGGCCAGGCCCACATCCTCGGAGGCCGATATCACCAGACGGCGGGCTATGAAAGCCGGATCCTCACCGGCCTGAACCATACGCGCCAGCCAATAGAGAGCGGCATCGGGATCACTTCCGCGGATGGATTTGATGAATGCCGATATTATGTCATAGTGCATCTCTCCGTCCTTATCGTATGCCAACGGATTCTGCTGCAGACGCTCATTCACGATTTCATCGGTTATTATCACCTTATCTGAGCCGTCTGCCTCAACTACAAGTTCCAGTATATTGAGCAGTTT
>CADCLI010000111.1:1050-7807 GCA_902802285.1 uncultured Bacteroidales bacterium | reverse complement strand
TGGATTGGCGCCCTGAGCGGCATCGTAGAGCCCATAGGCGCCTTGCTGGTCATATTTCTGGCATCTTTCTTTACCCCCATCATGCCTTTCATGCTCACTTTCGCTGCGGGCGCCATGCTTTATGTAGTGGTCGAGGAACTCATTCCCGAGGCATCAGAGGGCGATCACTCCAACATAGGCACTATAGGATTTGCACTGGGTTTTGCCCTGATGATGGTCCTAGACGTGGTTTTGGGTTAAAAAATAAGGCCGGCGAGTGTTCCCGGCCGGAGGCCGGCCCGTTTCCGTCAGGAAACTAAAAAAAGGAGGATTCCATCCCTACGAAAACAGGCCGCCATCGGCGACCTGCTTTTGTATGGGATGGGTAAGCTGACTATATCGCGCCGCTACAACCTAGGTACCTTTGCTGCCGTCAAGCCCTGGAGGGTTGGAAGGGAGCTGGCCGTACAGGACTTACCCGTTGCAAAGATAGTGCAAGTGAGAGTAAAATCCAAATATATTTGGAATTTTACCGAGCGCAGCCTATCTAAGACGTTAGTCAAAGATAGTGCAAGTGAGAGTAATATCCAAAAGAATTCGTTAAATTTGCATTCTATTATGGAAGAACAGGAGGGCAATAGAATCATCAGGATAAACATCCTTCAGGCCTCGATGACACTAGGAACATATCTGGGCCTCTATATCATTCTGGCATACTGGATTACTGCGCTCACGGTCAGTCACGTAACGCTTTCACTGCTGGCATTGCCGCTTATGATAGGCATACCCGTGGTGGCATTCTTTCTGATCCGACGTTTCCGCGACTCCACAAAAGCTCCGTTCTTTCCGTTCCCCGTATCGTGGATGCTCTCCATACTGACATTCCTGTTCGCAACGGTACTGTCATGCATGGCGGCATATCTCTACCTGAGGTTTATAGACGGCGGAGCGCTGGCAAACGGTCTGATGGCCCGCATGGAAGAGATGATGCAGTCATCGCAGGCTGTAACTGCTGCCATGACAGACCCGGCTCAGGTGGAACAGTACAACAAGACCATGGAGCTGATGCAGCAGACCATAACATGGTATTGCTCGCTATCCGCATCGGCCATGACCAAGCAGATAATCCAGGCCTCGCTTATGTGGGGTAACATTATCTCACTGATAATAGGACTGATAACAGCAAAAAGAATTAAAATTCAACAATAATATGGACCTTTCAATCATAGTACCGCTTCTGAATGAGGCCGAGTCAATTCCTGAACTCTTTGACTGGATAGGACGCGTAATGAAACAGAACAACTTCAGTTATGAGGTGATTTTTGTGGATGACGGCAGTACCGATGACTCCTGGAAGATAATTGAGCAACTCAAGGCCGATAACCCTGAAATCGTAAAGGGCATCAAGTTCCGCCGCAACTACGGCAAATCCCCCGCCCTTTTCTGCGGATTCGATATGGCACAGGGTGATATCGTAGTTACAATGGACGCAGATTTACAGGATAGTCCCGAGGAGGTACCCGAGATGGTACGTATGATACGCGAGGATGGTTATGACCTGGTATCGGGCTGGAAGAAAAAGCGTTATGACGGCACACTGAGCAAGAACATTCCCTCCAAGATATACAACTGGACCGCCCGTAAGGTTACAGGAATCCACCTGCACGACATGAACTGCGGCCTTAAGGCCTACCGCCGCGAGGTAGTTAAGAACATAGAGGTCTATGGCGAGATGCACCGCTATATCCCGTTCCTGGCCAAGAATGCCGGATTCGGAAATATAGGAGAAAAGGTTGTTCACCACCAGGCCCGCAAGTACGGCAAGACCAAGTTTGGCCTGGACAGGTTCGTGAACGGCTATCTGGACCTGATGTCACTCTGGTTCCTCAACCGGTTCGGCAAGCAGCCCATGCACTTTTTCGGACTTTGGGGATCCGTCATGTTTATAATCTGCCTGATAGCCATCATAATAATAGGTGTAAACAAGCTTGTCTGTCTGGCTCATGGCATACATGGCCATCTCATCACTGACAATCCCTATTTCTACATAGCCCTGACAGGTATGATCATGGGTACGCTCATGTTCCTGGTCGGTTTTGTGGCAGAACTGGTAAGCCGCAGTTCTCAGAACCGCAACGACTATAAGATTGAAAAAGAGATAAAGTAATCCATGTCAATCCTTGACCTGATACTCCTGTCCGTAGCACTTGCAATGGACTGCTTTACGGTGTCCATAACCAGCGGACTCATTCAGCGCCGTCTTGTGGTGCGCACCATGATTGTTACAGCACTCATGTTTGGCCTGTTTCAGGGCCTGATGCCACTGATAGGTTGGGTGGGCATGAGTTTTTTCAGTGAAGCTCTTGAGCGCTGGGACCATTGGATAGCATTCGGACTGCTGGCTTTTCTGGGCGGACGTATGATTCTGAGCGGTCTCAGACCCGATGATGAGGAGAGCTCTTTTGACCCCACTAAATTCTCAACCACCCTTACGATGGCTGTTGCCACCAGCATTGATGCGCTGGCTGTGGGACTCTCTTTCGGCGTTTCGGGGTATGAGACTCTGGGGAGCATGATTCTGCCCATACTCATAATTGCGGCCGGATCCTTCCTGTTCTCTGTAGCGGGATTCATGATAGGTGCGTATGCAGGCAAGCGGATCAGTTTTCCGGTTGAGATATTGGGCGGTATTATACTGAGAGGTATTGGAGTTAAGATATTGATTGAACACCTTTCGGCCTGACTGATATGAAAAAGTGGCACTACCCTTTCCTGGCTTTCCTGATAATAGGAACCATCCTTATACTGACCCACAGCCGCAGTGAGACCAAACCTGAGTACCGTACGGCCCAGGGTTTGGTGTTCGGTACCAGTTATCACATTACATACCTTTATAATGCCGACCTCCAGGAGGATATCGAAAAGACGCTGGCGCTTGTGGACAATGCGCTCTCCATGTTCAATCCCAATTCAACGATATCCGCAGTAAACCGTTCGGAAAGTGTTTTTGTGGATGATACGCTGTTCCTTAAGGTGTTCCGGCGTGCAATGGAGATATCTGACCTTACCGACGGTGCGTTTGATATTACCGTGGCTCCTGCTGTGAATGCGTGGGGGTTCGGTTTCAAGCATGCCGAGAATATACGGCAGGCCACTATTGACAGTCTGATGGAGATTACAGGATACCGCAAGATTCATGAGGCCGACGGTATGATTACCAAGGATGATTCGCGTATCATGCTGGACTGCAGCGCAATAGCAAAGGGATTCGGTAGTGATATGGTGGCCGATATGCTCCGTTCCAAAGGCATTAATGACTTTATGGTTGAGATTGGCGGTGAGATTGTGCTGTCCGGTCAGAATCCCAAGGGCAAACTCTGGAACATAGGCATTAGCAAGCCTGTTGAGGACTCACTCTCTGTGAATTCCGAACTCCAGACCGTAATACCTCTTACCGATATCGCTATGGCCACATCAGGCAACTACCGCAATTTCTACGTCAAGGACGGCCGCAAATACGCTCACACCATTGATCCGCACACCTGCCAGCCCGTAAGCCACAGCCTGCTCTCAGCTACAGTCTTTGCACCCGATTGCGCCACCGCCGATGCCCTTGCCACCTCAATGATGGTAATGGGTCTTGACAGTGCCCAGGCCCTCCTGGCCCGGCACCCCGAATTCCAGGCCTACCTGATCTACCAGACCCCCGACGGCACAATCACCACTAAAAATATGATATTAAACCAGGCTATGGAGGGCCTTCCTAAATGAGAAAACATTGGATTGACAATCTGCGCTGGAGCACAGTACTGCTGGTACTTCTGTACCACGTTATCTACTTTTACAACAACAAGGGAGTGTTTGGAGGAATAGGCGGATTCGGTGAATTTCCCGATGTCCAACAGTATCAGGATGTACTTATGTATATGGTATACCCCTGGTTTATGCCGATAATGTTCCTGCTGGCGGGTATCAGTGCCCGATACTCACTCCAAAACCGATCCCGCAAGGAGTGGTTCCGTTCCCGTACCCGCAAACTGCTTGTGCCCGGCACCATCGGACTGTTTGTATTCCATTGGATGGTTGGGTATTTCAACGCCATAACTGCTCAGACCGCACTCATGGATGGTATTCCATTGCCCATCCGATACGGAATCTACGCCGTAAGCGGCACCGGACCGCTGTGGTTCATACAGGATCTGTGGCTCTTCTCGCTCATCCTTTTGCTGGTATGCAGACTGGACGGCAAAGACAGGTTCTGGAACTGGTGCAGCAAGGCCAATACCATAGTAATCATACTGCTGGGACTGCTTTTCTGGGCCGCCGAGCAGACTCTCATCAAGAACCCGCGTCCCGAATCGGCCGACGGACTGATGAACCTCTACAAGCCCCTGTTCTACCTGACCGTTTTCCTGATGGGATACTTTGTGTTCTCACATGATGAAGTAATCGAGACGCTGAAGAAGTATTTCGTATTGCTGTTTGTACTTGCCGCAGGTGTGGGAATTTCATTCTGTGCCGTGTACTTTGGTAAAAACTATGCGGATGCTCCTATTAACAAATCAGTGCTCTTTGCAGGATTTGGATGGCTTATGAGCATGGCGATTCTAAGCGGTGCATCAAAGTATGCTGATAAGCAAAATGCTTTTACGGTATGGATGAGCAAAAATAATTTCGGACTATATGTTTTCCATTATCTTGGGATATCAACAGTTGCATTGCTTCTGGGAAAACCCGGGAATCTTCCGGCAGCAATGGTTTATACCTTCAGCCTGATTGCCGGATTTGTGGTAGCATATGCTTTGAATGCCGTGATATCAAGGGTTCCTTTCTTCAGATGGGCGGTACTCGGAATAAAGAAAGAGAGAAAAAACGATGTTTCATGACAATCTGGTAACTCTTAGAAAAATGAAAAATATGACACAGGAAGATATTGCTGAGAAAATCGGTGTTTCTCGCCAATCTGTAGCAAAGTGGGAAACCGGAGAAACTGTTCCTGACTTAGATAAGTGTAAAATTCTTGCGGAAATATTTGAAGTGTCGCTTGATGATCTTGCTAATTATGAATCGGAGGACAGCATGGGTATGGCACTTCCGCCAAAAGGGAAACATCTTTTCGGAATGGTAACTGTAGGTGATAAAGGTCAGATTGTAATCCCTGCCAAGGCAAGAAAGATATTTGAGATTTCACCCGGAGATCAGCTTGTGGTACTTGGTGATGAAAGACAAGGTCTTGCTATCATGAAATCAGAAAGTTTCTTAGCCTTTGCTGATGCTGTTAGAAATGGAAAATTTGTAGAGTAATAAAAGACAGGGTAATATCAACCTAAGAGGAATCGGGAGTCCGGTTCCTTTTTTGATGCCGGAATGGAGGTGGTCATTTGTATCCGGTCAGCAATGCTTTCCTTGAAGCGGTGAAGGCAAACAATAGGAAATACTACTGGACCGGCAGGATCACAACGACTGCCGGGACGGTTTATGAATTTGATCAGGATGATATGGTCAAGGGCAGCGGGTATATCACTTCCCAGTGCTGCGGATCCACGGAGATCGAGCTGGGAACGGTGTATACTGCGGAGATGGGGATTTCTCTTTTCTCCGAGATCAACCGGTATACGCTGGAAGATGCGAAGGTGGAACTGTTCTATCATCTGCAGGTGGCGGGTGGTTCCTAAAAAGACGCTGACAGCCGGAACTTTTGCCGGGCCGGATACAGATTGTGTTGCCGGAAACGAAGTGAAGGATGCGCTTATGTGGCCTCTTTCCACGAAGGAAGCAAATGCGGTAAACACGGATCTCCGTACCCTGGACAGCGCCGGAGAGACGGCCTGGGCCTGGCTGGAGAATGCCGGGCGAAAGGAGATCGACGCGCTGATCCTCTCAGCGCCGGAGAGACGGCCTGGGCCTGGCTGGAGAATGCCGGGCGAAAGGAGATCGACGCGCTGATCCTCTCGCACCTGCATGAGGACCATGCCAACGGGGTCCTTTATCTATTCTTGGGTTTTTGGGGCATCGCCAGAAGGCCCGTAAACTGGGGCTTCTCGGGCACTCAGCGTCTCCTCAGTACATGAAAAACGGGCTTCAGATTACCCCAGTTTCGTGTAAAGATTCGGTTTGAGACTGTAATTTTACCCCGGGGGTAAAAATCTTGTCCACAAAACGAGATTGCAGAGCCGCCTGAAAAAGGGTGGGGTAAAATGGTTAACATAATGTAGCGGCAAGCTCGGTAGCTTGATCAGAGTGGTCAGGTTACCGGACTTGCTGCTTTGATTGCGATTTGTTCTTTGTCTCTTGAAAGTGCAGATAGTTTACTTTATAATGAAAATACAAATAAGTGATTCCTTCTCTGGGGGAAGGGATCAAAAGATGGATGCTGGCTGACGACCGCGCAGGGAGCAAGGTCGAAGTTCCACAATTGGTGAAGGGGGATAAGCCGAATGCCAAGCAAACTGCTGATGAGCGTCTTTCTTAGTTTTCTCTGCGTCATTCAGACACCTGAGGCGGCAATGCCGAATCCGTTGAATCCGGACGCCGGCTATCCGGTGGAAATCACCATCAACGAACCCGCAGAACGGGTTGAAGCCGGTCTGCACATGTATGTCAAGGGAGACCTTTCCTCGGAGACCGAGATTCCTGCTGACGCCACCATGTGTATCGAATTGCTGGATGCGGACGGCAATGTCGTCCGGTATGTCAGTTGCTCGGAAAAGAATAGCAGGAATATGTGGCTGTATTACCCCGGTCTGCAGTATTATGACGAGGAAACGGATCCGGGCCG
>CADCLI010000111.1:0-1026 GCA_902802285.1 uncultured Bacteroidales bacterium | reverse complement strand
AGCCTCGTTCCTGGATGCAACGATAAAATGCTGGTATTCCGATACCGAGTTCAAGGGCATGTTTATCTATGCGACGGACCCGGTGCACGGCCTGGCCTTTGATGACACAATCGGGTTTCGGGATGAAAACGGCGAGGCCTATAACGCGCTCGCAATCGGCTCCTATACTGTGCGCGTCACACTGACTGCGGCGGATGGTGCCGTTCTGGGCCAGGCGGAAAAAGCCTTTGAAATAAGCTGTTACCCCGAAAAAATCGCGGTCCGCTTCTCCCCGGCTGAGCATCGCATGCACGTTATGGCGTGGGCAGCCTCGCACGGATTTAAGGACCTGGGTGCAGCCGTACCCGGCTATATTGAGTCCATGAACGGTCACGGGCATCCCTTTGACATGGGCATTATCCCGTTTAATCGTGCCAGCAACCTCGCTTTCTATACGACGGGAAAGGTCCACTGGTTTGATTATAACATCACCCCGACATGCAGCACGTATGTCATTGAGCATGGCGTGGTCCAGAATATGGGCGATATCGAAAACCCGGATCGCTTTGTCGTACATCATTATGACATCGGCGAACGGAACATCAGCAACGACCTTGGCGTCGAGGAGTCCGGCCGGATTGTCAGTTTTGAGGAAGGCGATTATCTGGATCTCTGCCGCATCGATCTCGTCAGCGACGAGGCGGAAGAGAACGTTTATTACGCAGACGCGAGAAACGTTGTCGCCGTGAAGCCGCTTACCGGTGAGGCCGCGAATGACCCGATCGTGATCGACGGGCCGCGCTTTGCGGTCATGGGCGTTATCAGGCCTTTCCAGCTGGATGCGGAGGACATTCATTTCGATCCGTCCGACAATTCCTTCTCCTTCAGCAATCGCCCCGAAACCGTCCTCTATCAGATTACGGACGGGCAGGGCAATACAAAGACAGTCGAAAAGAAAGCGGAGCTTTTTCGATGCGCGTTGAAGATCCCGGCTACTTCCATTTTTGAGTTCTACAGCATCTTCGATGCCGAGGATTTTGACCCCGA
>CADCLI010000110.1 GCA_902802285.1 uncultured Bacteroidales bacterium | reverse complement strand
TGCTGTTCCTCATGCTACATTGTGTATAGAAGCCAAGCAGAACAAGCGCTGATTCCTGTTAATGGATAACAATAAGAATATCCGTCAGGGGCGTCTGGCACTGATCATCATTCTTTCAGTGCTGGTAATAGATCAGATCATCAAGATTCTGGTCAAGACCGGAATGTCTCTTGGCGAGAGTATTGATGTGACATCATGGTTCAAGATACTGTTCGTTGAGAACAACGGCATGGCTTTCGGAATGGAGATTTTCGGAAAACTGTTCCTTTCTCTGTTCAGGATATTTGCAATAGGATTCTTTATCTGGTATCTGATACGGATTCTGAACAAGGGCTTTCCCACAGGCTACATAGTGACCGTTTCATTCGTGATTGCAGGTGCATTGGGTAACCTTCTGGACTGTATGTTCTACGGTCTGATATTCAGTGCCAGTCCGGTTGGGACCGGTGCAGTGGCATCATTTGTGCCTATAGGACAAGGTTATGCTCCGTTCCTTTACGGTAAGGTGGTGGATATGTTCTATTTCCCTCTCTGGACTTGGCCCCAATGGGTACCTTTCGTCGGAGGTGATGTTTTTTTTGAACCTGTCTTTAATTTTGCGGATTCCTGCATAACCTGCGGTGTGATAACACTGCTTCTCTTCTACACAAAAGTGGTGAACATGGGGCTTCACTATGGTGGTTCAGACAAGTCTACTGTCAATGATCCGCAAGATGATGAGAAAAATTGACGTTCTTGTTGTTCTGACACTCTCTGTTGTGCTATCCGGTTGCCGTCTAAGACGTCCGGATGATGTATTGCCTCCCAGGAAGATGGAGCAGTTTCTGTATGATTTCCATTTGGCACAGGCTGTCATTCAGGATTTGCCCAGGGAAGAGAAATACACAACTCCGGCATATGTGGAGTGGGCATACGAAAAGAACGGAATTACCAGGGAACAGTTTAATACTTCGCTTGTCTGGTATACCCGATATCCCAAGGAATTGGCCAAGATATACAAGCGCCTGTCAAACAGGGTGGACGATGAGTACCGGGCAGCAACAAGATCACTGTCACAGATAGAGAAAAAGTCTTTTGAAGTCCAGTCGGGTGACAGTGTGGATATGTGGTATCTGGATAAGACGGCTTTGCTAAACAGTTCTGTCTATATGAACAAACTGACCTACAGGATCAACAGGGATACCACTTTCTATCCCGGGGATACGGTCTGTCTGAATATGTATGGCACATTCGTATCCGCCGATTCAATTGTGCCTGATTATGCATATGTTTCAATGTCGGTTTATTACGGCGACAGTGTGTCTACAGCAGATACGGTTCTTTCAACAAGCGGCCCTGTTGCTTTGTCCCTTGTACTTAATGATAAGCGGACTTTCTCAAGTTTGAGCGGTTCTGTCAATTACCTGAACCCTACCGATAACCGCAACAGCATTCTGGTCGTATCTGACATGGAACTTATGAGATATCACAAGAAGGTTGTTCCTGCTGTCCCGGCAGACTCTTCGTCAATACTTTCTCCTGCGGAACTCTGAGCAGGTTACGGCTGTAGCAATAGCAACATTCAAAGACTCGGATGTGGCAGATCCGGCTGGCCAGTTGGGGATGTGCAGCCTTTGTGTTACCGATTTGCCCAGTTCAGGACTTATACCGTTGCCTTCATTGCCCATGATAATAATTCCGTTTTCCGAGAGATTGGAATCATAAATGTTCTCTCCGTCCAGATAGGTTCCATAAACAGGAATCCCAGCTGGAATGCCGTGAAGTTCCCGAGTCAGGTCTGTGTAATGCACTCTGACTCTGGCTATGGCTCCCATAGTGGCTTGAATGGCTTTGGGGTTGAAAATATCAGCAGTACCTTTTGAACAGAATATCTCCTTTATTCCAAACCAGTCTGCTATCCGGACTATTGTTCCCAGATTGCCGGGATCCTGTACATCATCAAGTGCAAGAACCAGGTTCTTCATGGCGGAAGCTGTCATATCAAATGTATCATGTGGTATGCAGAAAACAGCCAGTACATCCTGGGGGTTCTTAAGCAGGCTTGCATGTCTCAGTTCCTCGGATGTTACTGTCTCTATCCTTGACGCCTGAATGTCCTTTCTGCCGGCCAGCCATCTGTCGGTAGCGACCAGAAGAGTACATCTGAATTTGCCTGAGAGTTCGTCAACCAATTTGCGGCCTTCGGCTATAAAGAGCCCCTTTTCATCCCGGAACTTCTTATGCTCCAGGCTCTTTATGTTCTTTATGTCGTTTTTACTGAGCATACAGTGCTTCTTTGATTGCCGTAAAGTTAGTTATTTTTTATGACCTTACTTTGAAAGGCCATTGAGTTTGCTTAAATTTGTAAGTTAAAGTAAAAAGAATAAAATATGAACAGGTATGCGATAAAAACCTTCGCCATCATTGCCTTTTCCCTGGGGCTTGCATCCTGTTCTGTGTATAAATACGTACCTGAGGGGCAATACCTGCTCAGTAAGGTAGAGATTGCATCCGATGACAAGGCTGTTACAGATATCTCCAAATACCGGAATTATTCATATCAGAGTCCCAATTCACGTTGGTTCGGGCTATTCCGCTTTCCTTTGAGAATGTATTCCGTTACAGGAACCAAGGCCGGCGAGGCGCCGGTTATTTATGACCATCTGCTGGCCGAGGCATCGTGTTCCGACATGAAACGTTCGCTGATGAACTCCGGATACCTGAATGCAGACGTGACATACAAATCCCAGAATGGACGCAGGCCCAAGACTAAACTGCGCTTCAGTGTTCACCCTGGAAAGATGTTTGTAATTGACACAGTGAGGGTTGCCGTGCAGGACAGTGCCATAGACAGTATCATTAAAGAGAATTCCGACCAGACTCTGCTGGTTCCCGGAATAAACCTGGATGCTGAAACACTTAATAAGGAGCGTAACCGTATTGTCGAACTGGCTCATAAATACGGTTATTACCGTTTTAACAAGGAATACATATCTTTTGTTGCAGATACGGCACAGGGAAGCGACAAGGTGGGCTTAAGGATGATAATCGCTCCCGAGAGTGTGGATGAGGACGGAAATCCGCATCCGCATCAGCGTTATTCAATATCCTCAATAGACTATATCCTGTCGGATAAGAATGGCAATGTGCCGGGTGTCTCGATACCTCAGAAAGCGGACACAGGATTGGGATTCAAGCTGATCCGTCCTGATTATGATGAGAAACCGATGCTGCGCCCCAGGATTATTGACATTCACTCATTCCTGAGAGAAGGTATGGTTTTCAATTCCGATTCGGTATCCAAAACATATTCTTCGCTTGCCCGTCTCGGTATCCTTAAGTATTCTAATATCCGAATGGAAGATGTGCCTGGGTCTGCAGACAAGTTAAAAGCCAATGTGTTATTGATGAGTCTCCCCAAACACTCCTTTACCATTGAGATAGAGGGGACTAATACCGCTGGTGATCTGGGTGCTGCCGCATCGGTCTCCTTTACAGACCGCCGTGGTTCAGAGCAACTTACCATAAAACTGCGCGGGGCATATGAGTCAATCACCAATCTTCCCGGATATTCAGGTGATACATATCTGGAATATGGTCTTGAGGCAAATCTGGATTTTCCTGAATTCCTTGTTCCTTTCATGACCCGCGAACTTCAGCGCCGCAGTCAGGCTACATCACGTTTCAGTCTGAAAGTGAATTCACAAAGCCGACCGGAATACCGGAAAACCATATTCTCGGCAGGCTGGAGTTACAAATGGGGCGAGACTTGGCAGAAAAACCATCAATTTGACGTACTTGACCTGAACTATCTGGTGGTGCCATGGATCTCAGACCATTTCAGATCAGAGTATCTGGACCAGATAACATCAGCCAGGTCTATTCTGAAATACAATTATGAGGACCTGCTGATTACCAAGCTGGGCTATACCTTCTATTATTCCAATGCCAGAATAAATTCTTCAGATCCGTTCAAGTATTCTGTTCGCACAGGTATCGAGACATCAGGCAACACTCTAAATCTTATTTCAGGCCCATTGGGGTTTGAAAAGAACGATGCCGGTAAATACAAGTTCCTGGGAGTTGCTTTTGCACAATACGTCAAACATGATTTCTCAATAACGGCAAACTGGCAACTGGACCGTATGAATAACCTTGTCGCTCACATGGAATGGGGAATAGCCGTACCATACGGAAACTCAACCAGTCTTCCGTTTGAGAAACGATACTTTGCCGGTGGTGCCAACAGCGTTCGCGGTTGGGCTGTGCGTGAGTTGGGACCTGGTACATATCAGGGTGATGACAAGAGGATTGACTATATTAAACAGTCCGGAGACATAAAACTTGGTGCCAGCCTGGAGTATAGGTCAAAACTGTTTTGGAAAATAAATGGTGCGGTATTTGTTGATGCCGGCAACATATGGACAATACGGGATTATTCCGAACAACCGGGAGGACAGTTCGGATTTGATTCCTTTTATAAACAGATAGCCATGTCATATGGATTGGGTCTCAGGCTCGATTTAGGATTCCTTGTGCTGAGACTTGACGGAGGAATGAAGGCATATAACCCTTCAGGGCGCACGCTGTATCAGAGGCTACCCCTGACACATCCTTCAATGGACAGGGATTTCGCTTTCCATCTGGCGGTAGGCTATCCGTTCTGACAGTACAGGACACTTAATTATTATGGAGAAGAAAAAAAGACAACATAAAAATGAAGATTTACTTTATGAGTCTGTCAAGTGGAAGCAGCGGCAACTGCTACTATCTTGGCACAGACGAACATGCAATTCTGATTGATGCCGGCATCCCTGTAAAACAGATAAAGGGATACCTTAAGGATGCCGGTATCCCGTTTGAGAAGATTATGGCGGTTTTTGTGACCCATGATCACGCTGACCATATAAAGGCCCTGGGTAATCTGGGGGAGAAATGTTTTATCCCTGTATATGCCACTCGTGAGACTCATGAGGGTATAAACAACAACTACTGCATGACAGAGAAACTGTCCAGTTGCGTACGTTTCGTAGAGAAAGAGGTTCCATTCAGCTTTCACGAGTTTACCATAACCCCGTTTGAGGTTCCTCATGACGGAACAGATAACGTAGGCTACAGAATTGAGGTTGACGGTAAGGTGTTTTGCTTTGTAACTGACTTGGGACATATCACAGAGACGGCCTCCAGATATATTCTGCAGGCTAACTACCTGATAATGGAGGCCAATTATGACGAGGATATGCTGCGTATGGGTAATTATCCGCAGTTCCTCAAGGACAGGATTACAAGCCCACGCGGTCACCTGAGCAACAAAACAACAGCCAAGTTTCTGGCCGAGAACATTGGGCCGGACCTGAAAAACATCTGGCTCTGCCACCTGAGCGGCGAGAACAATCATCCCGAAATAGCCTACAAGACCGTAGAATACGAACTTCGTGGGGTAGGCGTGATCCCCGGCAAGGATGTTCAGCTCTGCGCCCTGAAACGCACCACACCCAGCGAACTCTACATCTTCGAATAATTGAGAATTGAGAATTAATACGCACGTACAAGCGTATTGGGGCGAAGTGAGTATGCGAACGAGAGCGGCCGGAGGCCGCCAAGCGAATGGAATGAGCGTTTTCGCGAAGCGAAATAAAATAAGGAACCCTGAATCCCTGGCGCGTACAAAAATAGGAGGCCTAACGGTCTCCTATTTTTGTACGCGATCAGGGATTCGAACCCTGGACCCATTGATTAAGAGTCAATTGCTCTACCAACTGAGCTAATCGCGCAGGTGCTTTTCTGTAAAAGCGATGCAAAGGTACTATGACTCCGGCACAATTATGCCGGAGTCGGATATGGAAATTACTGACAGTCAGTGTTTGTCTTCATCCATGTCATAGACGGACTTGGGCACCAGTTCCATATAGTCAAACAGGAATTGGGCCTTGTTGTTGTCCAGAATCTGTTTGATACGCAGATAATAATCCGTGTTGGTTGTCATGTATTGGGTTGCGAGAATCTGTCTTGCCATGGTCTGGATGTTGCGATGAAGTACGGGAGGATCCTGGTTGTTCTGTTGTGTATCCGGGCCTTTCATCCATCCTCGGTTTTTCATTGACTTGTCCAGAGCTTCGATTGCAGCCTGATCCTCCAAATCCTCATCGATAACCCAACCGATACTGGGCACATCATTCAGATTGTCAAAGCGTAGGTCACATGGAATTCCAAGCGGCTCCCAATCAGTACGCATCACCTCCTGTCCTGCAGGTATTCCTGCAAGGTAATACTGAACGATGCCGCACCGGCGGTTTCCGCGCAGTGACAGTCTTAACTGCCATGTGCCGTTATGAGGGACAGGCGGAAGCTTGACGTAGATGTCAAACTGACCTTCTATATCTATACCGTCACCCTGGTAAGCATAACTATTGTTGGCCGGTGCCCTGACAGACAATGTATAATTGGTCTGATATGAGTAGAAATTTTTGGGATCCTTGAATCCGCTTCCATATCTGCTGACTCCGGTGTTCTCTGCGTTGAACTGTCGGGCTCCGGATGTCAGAAAGTCTGGAGAGAGGGTGGTGCAGTCTATCCTGATTCGGCGGTCAAGAACATCTTCCCTTACATCAGTGTCATATTTAAGAATACCGTCTATATAATGATAAACACCGTTCAGCGCGCTGTATTTTGAAACACCCATCTCGTCGGATGTCAGAATCCTTATTCCTCTCACCTTCTGGCCTTTGAAACTTACAGTTCCGTTGCCTTCCTTGTCCCGACGGTTTATATATATGTTTCTTGTATCCAACTCATTGTTCTTGAGCTGGGTTGTTATTCTCATCAGACTTTTGGGCAGCAGGGTTTCAAAATAATCTTCCGGGTCTGATTTCTTGGCATTGTAAATCTTGATTATGTCATTGCGGCCGTTTATTCTGGACAGGTCTGTCAGAAACGGCAGGATATGATATGACAGGAATTTGTGCAGCGGATTGAGCGGGTTTGCGTAATCGGCCATCACTTCGGCATTATCATTGTACTCAGGATATATCTCCTTTGCCAGATCTAACATGTCCGGTATAACATTGTCGATGCCGTTGATATGGAAAATGGAATCTGTCGGAACAAGCAGTGTGAAATTGGTCTTTTTCTTATCCCAATAGAATACGGTGTAGTCGTTGCCGGCCGAATTCAGGGGTATGCCTTTCTTTACGGAATCGTACCCCATGGAATAACTGTAATCGTACCATTCGGACAGGATCTTATGAAATCCTGCCAGTTTAAGGGCTTCGCTGAACAACTTTGTCTTGGGGTCGTTATCTACAAGATCGTAGACATAATCACCGCCAAAGTCGATGCAGTTCCTGATATAATGGATGACTCCGTTCTCACAAGAGTCATCTTTTGCTATGATGACGGAATTGTTCAGACGTCTTTCAAGAGCCACTACAGAGTCTCCAAACTGTTCTACATGCGTTGAGTCAAGCGTGAGTATCAGAAAACGGTCATTCAGATTTACTTTAGGAAGCAGACCGGGATAGAGGTCGCCGATATAGCAGGTCACATCAAGCAGATGTGTCCAGGCCAATGTATCGCAATCCTCTATCGGGAGGTCATCTACCGTGTTGTAGGTTACGTCAAGGCCTTTTTTGCGAGCAGCAGTCTCACGCTCCTTGAGGAATCTGCCGATAGACTCGTTGTCGGGTGCAAAACAGGTGTAATGTCCATAAGTGGACAGTTCCTGAAGGATTCCGGCTCTCTGAAGAACCTGCTCGTCCCAGCATCCCGAAAAAACAAACATGATGATTGTCAGCGCAATCAGTTGAAAGAACTTTGACACAAAGCGTTTTTTCATAACAAAGGATAATGTTGTTAGGTCACCTATATATTAAAATTATATACAGGATGTTTACCGAAGTTAAAACGTCTGGTCAGAATCTGAAATATTTTTTTGCATTATAGTATGAAATATCTTCAACCATCTGCTCAATGCGTGACATCTCACTTGACGGAATCTCACCCTTCTCAACATCATTTCCGATCAGATTGCACAGGATACGGCGGAAATATTCATGCCTGGCATACGAAACGAAAGAACGGCTGTCGGTCAGCATGCCTACAAATCTTGACAGAAGTCCCAACATACTCAGGACCTGCATCTGCTGCTCCATTCCGTTTTTCTGATCCAGGAACCACCAGCCGGCGCCTAGTTGTATCTTGCCGGGTACACTGCCGTCCTGGAAGTTGCCTATTGTGGTTCCAACCATTTCAAAATCGGACGGGTTGAGATTGTATATAATTGTCTTGGTGAGTTTGTCCATGCTGTTTAGCCTGTCCAGATAACGGTTCATGGCTTTTGCCGTGAGAACCTGTGACATTGAGTCAAAACCGGTGTCTTTACCTATAAGCTTGAACATCTTGGTGTTCTGATTCCTTATCACCCCGTAATGGAACTGCTGGGTCCAGCCGGTATCGGCATCCATCTTGCCGAACTCTATGAGCATAGCGCTCTTGAACTTGCGTATCTCCTGCTCTGTGAGTACGGTACCTCCGTATACCTTGCTGAATATGGCATCCAGTTCGGCGGGAGTGAAATCATCGGCATAGAATTCCTCCATGCCATGGTCGCTGAGGCGGCATCCCATCTGCTCAAAATCTTTGTGACGGACCAGAAGGGCTTTTACTATGTCATCGAAACAGTTGATGCTCACTCCGCTGACCTTGGCCAGTTTGTCAATGTACTGGCGGTATGCAGCCGGATTCTCAACGGTCATTGCCATGTCGGGACGCCATGTAGGCAACACCTTCACCTTAAAACCGCTTTCACGCACCTGCTTGTGATACTCCAGTGAATCAACCGGATCATCGGTGGTGCATACGGCCTCAACGTTGTAGTGCAGCATCAGGTTGCGGGCGCTGAACTCGGGACTTGCCAGTTTCTCATTGCACTCGTCAAAAATTTCCCGGGCGGTTTCCGGATTCAGGACCTTGTCTATGCCAAAGCAGGTCTTGAGTTCCAGATGAGTCCAATGGTAGAGCGGGTTACGCATACAGTAGGGCATGGTTTCGGCCCACTTTTGGAACTTGTCCCAGTCCGATGCATCACCGGTTATGTATTTCTCGTCTACTCCGTTGGTGCGCAAAGCGCGCCATTTGTAGTGGTCTCCTCCCAGCCACAGTTCAGTGATTGAGCGGAATTTGTGGTCTTCGGCTACCTCCTGCGGGTTGAGGTGGCAGTGGTAGTCAATGATAGGTAACTTCTTGGCGTGGTCGTGAAACAGATGCTCTGCTGTTTTTGACTGAAGAAGGAAATTCTCGTGAATGAATGGTTTGTTAGTCATATCGGTCTGCTATAATCAGGTTGTTAATCAATTATTTATGAGAACAGGCGTGCTATATGCCTGTCCAGTATATTCTCCTTGACCTGGCTGGCCACCACTTCCGGATTACGTTCCAGGGCGGCATAAAACTCATTACTCAGTTCGGCTGCGATTTTGTAACTGACGTGTACTAGTTGACGGAAGTCCGGATTGTATAGCGGATCTTTGAGGTTGTGGCGTAATGTACGTGCATATTCCTCGCCACTCCAGGAGGCTATCTGCTCTGCAGTCGGCAACTTGGCGGGATTAATATCTATTACGGTCGAGTAGGGGATACAGAGTTCCTCCATTCTGCTCAAAGCGGAGATGGCAATCCTTTTGGCCAGTTCCAGAGCCTTCTTGTCAGCCATGGCAAGACCGATGTTCTCCTCCAGCCATGTGGTTCCGGCGGTCTTTATGTGGATACCCTTGTCATACTGTCTTATGAGACGACCCATGATCGGATAGATTGAAAACTTGTCACTGCCGGAATGGATGCTGAGTTTAAGTCCTTCGGGCAGTCCGAATTCCTTGACCGCATAGTCAATCACCAGCAGGTCTTCCCTGAATTCCTTCTCAAATTGTCTTGTGTCGCCAACATAATCGACACCTTTGTTGAAACGTCCGGTAAACTTGGGCGCGATGGTCTGGGCCGGAATCTGCTCTTGGGCAAGCGCACTTAGGATAAAGAATATCTCTATGGGAGTCTGGGGCGAATCAACTTCATCCATTGAAACCTCTGTCACGAAATTGCCGGTTCCTTTTCTGTCGGCTATATGACGATATATGCGGCCTGCCTCCTGTGCGGCATACAGGTATTTTCCGGCAAGAGATTCCAGTAATGCCCTGTCAACACTGAAAGGAGTCTCTATCCCCGGTATTGCCAAAGTACCCGAATACTTCAGGTTGCTCTCAACGAATCTGTCTATAGAGCCTGAATCGGCCTTCTGTCCGATATAATCGGCTACGTCAATTGTGAAGAAGTCAGATGCGCCTATGAAACGGTCTACGTTCTTCATGTTGATATGGTCGGCATCAACGAAATACGGCTTGGAGTATCCGAGAGAACGGACAGCATCATCTGCTTCACGACGTGTGTCTGTAGGCTCAGTACCTATGATCTGATGTTCGCGGTTTGACTTGTTCCACACGGGAGTGAACTCAAATGGATACTTCCCGGCGGCTTCGATAAGTGCGCTGAGTTGGGCTTTTCCCTCATGTGAGAAACGGTCGCCCACACCGAATGAATATTTACCTAGTATCATATCTGTTGTTATTTGGTGCAAATATACCTTTTCAGTCATAAACATTGAAACCGGCTTCCCTCAAAAATACGGAGGATCGCCCGGAATGGTCGTTGGTCACCTTGATGTTGAATGCCGGAAACTCGCGTCTTACCGGATATTCAGACCTTATCCTTTCAAATGACGATGGATCCTTTCTCAATGCGTAATCATCAGTTTTTGTATCGTAAGTATGTAGTATGGCGTCACCCAGGACCTCTGAGGGGGTCTTTCCTTCTGAGTCCAATGTGAGAACGGATTGTGTGCCGGCCGATGGGATGTCCGGCACTTCCCAGTTGCGGCATGGCAGGTCAAAGAAACTTCCCAATGCCCGGATACTCATTGCGGTGCCGGCTGCCTTACCGTCTGCCGAATAGCCGGCTATATGCGGAGTTCCGGAATACAGAAGCTGCAGCAGTCCCTTGTCAATTGCCGGTTCGCCCTCCCATACGTCAAGGGCGGCCGCAGTGATTCTCTTTTCTGCGAGCGCGGATTTCAGTGCCGCTCCGTCAATGACTTCTCCGCGGGAGGTGTTTATCAGAATACAGTTCCTGTCCAATGACGAAATCCTTTCTGTGTCAAACAGATGGAATGTCGGGTTATTCCCTTCGGTAACCAAAGGTACGTGCAGGGATATTATGTCACTCTGCCTGATCAGGTCTTCCAACCGTACAAAGGAATTCAGGTTCTCCTTTTCGGCGCGCGGCGGGTCGCACAGCAACACCCTGAAACCCAGCAATGCGGATAATTGAGCCACTTTGCCGCCTACGTTTCCTACACCTACAATCCCGATGGTTTTCTCCCGGCAACGGAAACCCAGATCTCTGGACATGTTCACCAGCAGGGAGCCCATATACTGCTGCACCGACCTGGAATTGCATCCGGGAGCATTGGTCCAACATATTCCGTTGGACTCACACCAGCCGGTGTCAATGTGGTCATATCCTATGGTGGCGGTTGCGATGAAACGTACTTTAGACCCTTCCAGCAGAGAACGGTCGCAACGGGTCCTGGTCCTGATAATAAGAGCATCGGCATCGTGTACCGTTTCAGGGCCGATCTCCTGTCCGGGACTATAGGTCACATCACAGTAGGGCTCAAGAACTCCCCGGATAAACGGAATATGGGAGTCGCAGATAACTTTCATTTTAAAAAGCGCGCATCTTTTTTACAAATGTCGCATTTTAATCTGATAAATGCGCCCGTATTATTGATAGTTCTCCCAAAAAAACGTTAAGTTTGCGATAAAGTCAGAACAAGATGATGTTTTCCCGCATTAAAAAGGACTCTTCCAGCAATACACGGATATTACGCGCTCTCATCTGCTTTGATTTCCTGCCAGTCTGTCTCTTAGTCCTGGCTTCGCTTTTCATGTCATGTGAAACCCGATACGTCAGTCACAAAGAGGGGGATTATTCTGTTGTCGTTATACACTCATATAACGATATGGGACAGGAGGGCAGTTTTTTCCGGAATTATATGGATCAGTGTTTCAGACACCACGGAGCGGTTGTACGGACACACCATGTTTACCTTGACCTGATACATAAGGAGATTCCTTTCATAAACGAGTCTGGTCAGGACTCGTTCGTGGATTCCATACTGAGTTATGAGCCGGACGTACTTCTTGTGAATGATGATTTGGCTTTTCATTACATTCTTCAGAAAGAAGACGTCCTTTTCAAGTCTGTCCCGACGGTATTCGCAGGGGTTTCGGCTTCATCGTTCATACATCAGGATTATCCTCTTATGACCGGATGGCGTGACCCTGTCGACCTGGCTGCCAACTGTAATCTGTACAGGAATCTCAACTATCCCGGTAATCCTATCGTCGAACTGGATTACGGAGGATATCAGGATGAGTTGAGAGAAAGGTTATTTGATAACATATCAGATACTACCTTCTATATAAACAATAAAGATTTCCACCTCAGTTACCAGGACCTGTCATCACCCGAATACAAGGACAAGGTTATAGTTAGTTTCCTGTGTATGGCAGATCCGGAACTTAACCGTCCTTTAAGAGCAGACGACATTGACGGATATGAGGATGGATTGAAAATTACCGAGATAGGTAAATCATATACTTTTGAAGGCAGACAGGGGCATATCCAGGTTAAATATGACCTGTTCAGTAACAGTCTGATAGATCTGACCCGGGTACCCCAGGTGACATGTATCAGGGAACAGTTCGGCAGTTTCAGCAATCTTCTGGGGGTTGACGGAAAAGGTGATGGTGAGAATGAATACGAGCGTCCCAAATTCCTATGTGGCTATTTTGCAGGTATTGAGACTCAGATTGAAGATCAGGTACATTCTGCAATCAGGATTCTCAATGGCGAATCACCCAGAAATATTCCGGTTGAGACACATCAGAAAGGCTATTTCATGGACTGGGATGCTATGAGCCAGATGGATCCTCCCCTGAACTACAATGATTTCAGTGAACAGTTCACAATAGTGAATGTGCCATTTGTCGTCGCCCATAAGGCCCTTTTCATTTCTTTGGTTTCTTTGGGTGTCATTCTACTGGCTTTACTGCTTTCACATCTTACAGGACTCAGATTCCGCAAACGCAACAGCCAGAGGGAGGAGGCGTTGAAGTTACTCAAACAGGAGACGCAAAGGCGTCTGCTTGTACTTGAGGGAAGCAATTCCATGTTCTACAAGGTAAAAGACGGTAGGATAGGGTTCCTGCACAGTTCGCAGACAGACTCATTCTCTCACGAATGGCCTCTTGACGAATACCGCAGGGATTATGTCGCCCCCGAAAGTTACGCCTCATTTGATATCTGTGCCGGTGTAATCCCGGCCGAATCCGAGAAGTCCAAAGTTCGTGTACGTGCCAAGATGCTCAACGGAATCTGGCATTGGTGGGAAGTTTCATTCCGAAAGAATGATCAGGGGGATATGATAATCGGATTCGTGATAAGTGTTGATAAGATTGTAGAATTTGAGAAAAATCTCCAGGAGTCGGCTATAAGGGCAGAAGAGGTGATTTCAAAAGAGAATTTCATTGCCAACATCACTCATGATATACGTACTCCACTGAATGCGATCTCGGGATTCGCACAACTTCTGGCAGACGGTTGCAGTCCAGAAGACAAGGTTCTTT
>CADCLI010000109.1:5608-11612 GCA_902802285.1 uncultured Bacteroidales bacterium | reverse complement strand
ATCGCCCATGATCAGCGGATGGGGCAATACGGTAGAATACGGAGAGCACTCCACAAGTGCGGCGCTACGTGGCGTAAATGCCGATTACTGCAAGATTGAGTCACCCAAGTTGCGTTACGGCCGATACCTGAATGAGACCGATATACAGATGGAGCGCAAAGTCTGCGTCATAGGCAAGCGCATCTACCAGAATCTCTTCCCTGACGGTGGTGACCCCTGCGGAAAGTTCATAAAGGTAGGCGATCTGTACTTCAAGATCATAGGCGTTGATTTCAACTCCAGCATCATAAGCATCAACTCCAACGCCAGTTACTCGCTCATGATTCCCGCGTCGCTTGCATCGACCATATACAATCGTGGAAACATAGTTGACATAATATGCATAACAGCCAAGGGAGGCATACATACCAGCGTACTGGAGCCCCGCATACGCTCTATCATGGCCCGTCAGCACTCATTTGACCCCGATGACCTTGAGGCCATGCAGATTCTCAACACCGAGGATATATTCATGATTGTGGACAACCTGTTCCGCGGCCTCAACTTCCTTATCTGGCTGGTCGGTCTGGGTACCCTGCTGGCAGGTTGCATAGGTGTAAGCAACATCATGATGGTAACCGTAAAGGAGCGCACCATCGAGATAGGCATTCGCCGTGCCATAGGTGCAATGCCGGGTGAGATTCTGACACAGATAATAACCGAGAGCATAGCACTTACGCTGGCCGCCGGAAGCGCCGGAATAATGTTTGCGGTATTTCTGCTCAATATATTCGAGAAGGTTTCATCCGATGCAACATTCCAGATATCATTCAACACCGCCATACTGGCAGCAGTGCTGCTGGCCCTGCTGGGAGCCCTTGCAGGACTTGCACCCGCACTCCGTGCGATGGCAGTCAAACCGGTTGACGCAATGCGTGACGAATAACAATAATTGAAATCGAAAAAACAAAACAGATATGAAAAAAGTATTCAAGTACATCGTAGTAGCACTCATAGCAGTAGCATTCATAGGAACATTCGTATTCCTTTACAAGAACTCCCAGCCGGAACAGATCCGTTACCAGGAACTCCCCGCAAAGAAGCAGGATGTGGCACGCAGTACTGTGCTTACCGGCAAGATTGTTCCCCGCAACGAGGTCAACATCAAGCCCCAGATAAACGGTATCATAGCCGAGATATACAAGGAGGCCGGCCAGATGGTACAGCAGGGCGAGGTTATAGCACGACTCACTGTCATCCCTGACATGAACTCACTCTCCGCTGCACAGAGCCGCGTGCGCTTATCGGAAATAAACCTCAAACAGGCACAGACCAACTTTGACCGCGAAAAGGTACTCTTTGACAAGGACCTTATCAGTGCCGAGGAGTATGAAAAGGCCGGGCAGGCCCTGAGTCAGGCCAAGGAGGAATACGCAGCATCACAGGAGTCACTCGAGGTTATACGTGACGGCGTATCGTCCAAGAACGCCACTTCAAGTTCAACACTGATACGCTCTACCATAACCGGTCTTATCCTGGATATTCCCGTCAAGGTGGGCAACTCGGTCATCCAGGCCAACACCCTTAACGACGGTACCACCGTTGCCACCGTTGCCAACATGAACGACCTTATATTTGAGGGGCAGATTGACGAGACCGAGGTGGGCTCTCTCTACGAGGGAATGCCACTGACCATCACCATCGGTGCCCTTAAGGACTACACGTTCGATGCCCATCTGGAGTACATATCACCCAAGGCGGTTGAGAACAACGGAGCCAACCAGTTCAAGGTAAAGGCCGCCGTAAAGGTAGACTCTGAGCACGTAATCCGCTCAGGCTACAGCGCCAACGCACAGATTGACCTGGAAAAGGCAACCGACGTACTGACCGTTCCCGAGAGCGCACTTGAGTTCGTAAAGGAAGAGTCATACGTTTACAAGAAAAAACAGGACGGTACCTACACAAAGACCAAAGTTACCACCGGACTTAGCGACGGTGTGAACATTGAGATCAAGGAGGGCCTGAGTGAAGGCGATACCGTTCGCGGACCTCGCATCATAGAGGATGAACAGCCCGAGACTTCACAGAGCCAGGAATCAACTGAAACAGAAGAATGAATATGAAAACCAAAGCGATATCAATAGCGTTGGCAGCCATGCTGACTGCCGGCACGGCAAATGCCGCCGATGGCTGGACTCTGCAGCAGTGCATTGACTACGCCATAGAGAACAATATACAGATTCGTCAGAGCGATATTGCCGCCCAAAGCCGTAATGTGGAACTTAACTCCGCCCGCAGCAACCGCCTGCCGGGAGTATCGGCAGGTGCATCACAAAGCTGGTCATTCGGCCGAAGCCTGACCATTGACAACACCTACGCCAACACCAATACAGCCAGCACATCGTTCAGTATCGGCACCGATGTAACCCTGTTTGCCGGCGGACGCATTTCGGGCAATATCCAGATGGCCGAACTCGGTCTGGAAGCTGCCAAGGCGGATCTGGAGCGTATAAGGGATGATGTACGTGTGCAGGTGGCACAGGCATTCATACAGATTGTCTACAACCGCAGCATACTGGAAGTTGCCCAGGGGCAGGTAGCCATTGACTCCATGCAGGTGGAGCGCCTGACAGCACTGGCCGCAATAGGCAAGGCCAGCAGCGCCGAGGTAGCATCACAGCGCGCCACACTGGCCCAGAGCCAGCTCTCCGTAACACAGGCGCAGAACAACCTGAGCATGAGCATACTTACCCTGACCCAGCTGCTGGACCTGCCCTCACCCGAAGGCTTTGACGTGATCCGGCCCGATGCCGACGCCATTGAGTTCAGCATCCCCGACAGCCCCGAGGATATCTACACTCAGGCACTTGACATCAAGCCCGCCGTCAGAAGTGAGGAATTGCGACTGGAGCAGGCCCTTTTGAACATCGATGTAGCCAAGAGCGGATACATGCCTACCCTGAGCCTGAGCGCAGGCGCCGGAACCGGCTACTACACAAGTTCCAACCATACGTCCGATAACTTTGGCAGCCAGATGAAGAATAACTTCGGTCCGCACGTAGGATTGAACCTGAGCATCCCCATATTCTCACGGGGTAACAACCGCAACAGCGTACGTTCAGCGCAACTCAGCATGATGAATCAGGAGATGCAGCTGGACAACACAAAAAAGCAGCTGTACAAGGAAATCCAGCAGGCATACTACAACGCAGTCGCCTCAAAGAGCCGCTACGATAGCAGCCGCGAGGTAGAAACCAGCGCACAGGAGTCATTTGACCTGGTACAGGCCAAATACGAGGGTGGTAAGGCCGGCATAACCGAGTTCAACGAGTCCAAGAACCGTCTGGTAACAGCACAGGCCGATGTGCTCAAGTACCGTTACGAGTACATGTTCAACACCGCCCTGCTGGAGTTCTACCGCAACAGCTCGTTTGAGCTTTAAAGAGATCCCAAATTAATTTGAGATAATAGACAATAGTTTAGTAATTCATGGGATGGCGCCGCCTGATGGAAGGTCGCGCCATCTGGTTTTATGGGGGTCAGACCCCTTTTGCACGTGTTGGGGTTAGCTCTTATTTTAAGAGGAGCATGCGCAAAAGGGGTCAGACCCCATCGGCTCGCTTAGAAATATTTGTAGAAGAGGGCGATACTCTCCATGCCCCCGAAGAACTGCTTGAGCAGGTAGCTTTCGTTGGGGCTGTGGATGGTGTCGCGCTCCAGACCGAATCCCATGAGCAGCGGATCCAGCCCAAGCACCTTCTGGAACTCCGCCAGGATAGGTATGCTGCCGCCACCGCGACTGGGGACAGGCTCTATTCCGTAAACCTCACCTATTGCTTTCGATGCAGCCTTGTAAGCATCGGACGATATGGGAATAAGGAATCCGTCACCGCTCTCAAACGGGGTAACCTCAACCTTGACGTATGGAGGAGCTATGCTCAGGAAATGGTCCATAAAGAGTTTTGAAATCTCGGCGCTGGTCTGGTTGGGAACCAGACGCATTGAGATTTTGGCGTGCGCCTCGCTGGGCAGGACAGTCTTGGCACCCTGGCCCGTGTAACCGCCCCAGATGCCGCATACATCCAGCGAAGGACGTATTCCCGTACGCTCCAGAGTGGTGTAACCCTTCTCGCCCTTGACCTCGTTTATATCCAGGAACCGCTTGTACTCATCCATATCAAACGGGGCACGGGCCAGCATCTTACGCTCATCGGGCGTAAGTTCCACAACCTTATCGTAGAATCCGGGGATTGTAATTCGACCGTCCTTGTCAATGAGCGACGATATCATATCGCACAGCACATTGATGGGATTGGCCACGGCACCGCCGTAATGACCTGAGTGCAGGTCCTTGTTGGGGCCGGTTACCTTTACTTCCAGATATGCCAGACCGCGCATTCCGCAGTTGATTGAGGGCACCTTGTCCGATATCATGGTGGTGTCCGATACCAGGCAGATATCGGCTGCAAGGAGGTCCTTGTTAGCTTTGATGAATTCGGGCAATGAGGGGCTTCCGATCTCCTCCTCACCCTCAAATATGAACTTGACGTTATGCTTGAGCTGCCCGGTACGTACCAGATACTCAAACGCCTTGATATGCATAAAGAGCTGGCCCTTGTCATCATTGGCTCCGCGGCACCAGATTGCGTCATCGTGGATTACGGGTTCAAAGGGATCGGTGTGCCATTTCTCCAGAGGTTCGGGCGGTTGCACATCATAGTGTCCGTACACCAGTATGGTCTTATAAGACGGATCTGTCATCTTGCGGCCAAAAACCACCGGATTACCGCTTGTGGGCATAACCTGAGCCATATCGGCACCTGCCTCAAGCAACAAATCCCTGAGCCGTTCCGCACACCTTACCATGTCCGGTCTGTTCTCCTGTTTGGCACTGATTGACGGGATTCTCAATATGGAGAAGAGTTCATCAAAGAACCTCTCCCTGTTCTGTTCAATATATTCTTTCATATCCTTTTTTAGGTTAGCAGGCCATAAAGTTAATAAAAAAGAAAGTCATTCAGCGTATTGACTCCAGTATCTCTGAAGTATCAGGAACTCCATTTACATAAGTGTCATGTCTCACATAACCGATGCCCTTGCAGTACCACGTCAGATTGACTACGTCACGGTTATGCCCCGGTCCTGATTCCTGCTTACGTTCCTCAATGACCACACAGTTGAAAGTACCTGCAGGCACAGTTATCGTCTCCTCATGCAACACTTTCCTGTCCAGTACATTTAATGTATATGTCAGGAATCCCAACTTGACGCTACCTGAAATCGGAGGCAGAATATCTCCCGACTGCATATCGGCAGGAAGTACTGACCTGATGGGGCCGGCCGATGCATTCAGTCCCGTACGGGCCTTTATGAATGATACCATTACTGTGCCCAAATCAGTGCTGACATTACCCTCATCGTCAACTGAAATCCTTTCTGTTATGTCCGATCCGTAAAGCCGCTTGCCGTTGCTTTTATAGAAAGATGACCTGGCTGTGACCTGGCTCGAAGTTCCTGAGCTGCGCACATCGGATACCGTCATTATATGACGCCACTCTATGCTGCCGTCCTTTACGGTTCTCCTTATATATTCAAGCCTGGCATCCTTACGGACACAGAAATAGCCCTGCGCACAGGCGCCTGAGCCAACTGCAACCAGCAACAATATTATGCAGAATCTCCTTATATTCATATAAGAATGCAAAAATAAGTCATTTGGCAATAATTGATTTAAAAAAATATAATTACTTTTGTACAAACCAATTAATCATTCATATGAAAAAGTCATTCCTTCTGTTGATTGCAGCAGCATTGCTTACTGTCCCTTCAAATGCACAGTTATTGAACCGCATTGCCGACAAAGCTGTAAAGGCTGCAGAGCGCGGCGTCACGAAAGCCGTCGAGAAATCAGTAGAGAAAACCACTGAGAAAGCTACCGAGAAAGTTCTGAATTCTGCAGAGAAAGCTGTTGAGAAAGAGGTCGACAAGGCTGCAAACGCCGCTGCCGATGCCGCAGCCAACGCCA
>CADCLI010000109.1:0-5577 GCA_902802285.1 uncultured Bacteroidales bacterium | reverse complement strand
GACGCTATCGTTACATCAGCCAATGAGGTCAACGACGCCACAAATGAGTTGAACCGCGTTACCGACTCTATCAATCAGGCCAACGGCCGTGTAGGCAATGGCCGTATTGATGAATCCGCCGGACTGGCCGGTCTTATGGGTTCATACATGACACTTATGGGAATAGGCACTCCTCAATATGAAGACAAGGGCGATGAGGTTCTCCTGACCTGGGATTACTCTCAGTTCAAGCTGGAGTGGCTTGCCAAATTCAAGAAAGACGAGTGCAACGAATCCAAGATGATGTACACTTTCCAGACCCCGGAACTGGCAACCCAGTACTACCGCGAGCAGATTGCCGACCTTGAAAAGGACGATGCCAAGCTCTGGTCCGTTGACGGCAAGACCGTAACCCAGGACAACACCGCCGAGTACAAGGGCCAGGACAAGGTAGCCGTAAAGGCCTCCATGCAGCAGATTGTTCTTTCTATGGGTGGCAAACTTGAATAATTACCGACATCTATATAAAAAAAGGAAAAAAATGAAAAAGATTAAACTATTTGGCCTTATAGCCATTTCAATGTTCGCATTCGCATCATGCGACCTCGTAGAAGATGTCAAGGACACCATTGATGAAATCCAGGACGATCAGGATCCTGCGTATACTGAGTCTGAGAACGGCCTGGAGATATCGGTCTCCTACAAACGCGCAGGAATTGGCATTTATCACATTGCTCAGTTTGCGGTAAACGGAGGGGACACCATCTGCACATCATTCGTGACTAAGACCACATATCCCGCCGAGGGCTTTGCAAAAGAAGCTTACAATCAGGCAATCAAGGATTTGGACGAGAAGGAGAAGGCACGCTTTACACTTGATGGTAAAGAGCTGACAGTCAGCCATCCCGACAATATCGGCCTCAAGATAGCAACTATAAGGTTCGGCCTCAAGGCAGTATATGAAGGCTACAAGAATGGCGGCGAGATTATTGAGGACATAGAAATCCCGACCGATGGTGATGGTGACGGCGATCATGGTCAATCTGCCGGTCAGGCCACTTATCAGGAATCGCCCGACGGTCTTGCAATTACAGTATCATACAATGCTCCTACCGGCGAGGGCGAGGTTGTTGAAGCAACTTTCTATGTTTCACAGTCTGAGCAAACCGATACTCTGCTGGAACAGCTCAAATATTATTTCATTTATGACACCCCTGCCAATGCAGAGATTGCCTACAACAACAACGTAGATGGCTTGAGCCCGGAAGAGATCAGGGAGAAGCAGTACGAGTTGAGGGGTAACACATTCTCTTTAATTGATCCCGAGTCAGCAGGTATGCCCAAGAACCAGATGGTAATAATATTGAAGGGTATCTACGCAAGACTTCAGCAAGGTATTATTTTGTGATTTCTTTTTGACGCAAAGGGGTCGTTTCTCTTTGCGTCATTTTTTATTTTGACGCAAAGGGAAACGACCCCTTTGCGTCACTTTTTTATTTGCGGATCAGGATGCAGGCTCCGCCGCCGGGTGCAAGATCTATCGTCAGGGCCGATTTACGATTGACCGATACGGGGTCTTGAGTTTTCAGGGTCTCACGGTTGGTGCGGTAGTGGGTGTCTTCGGCGTCTGTGGTTACGGTTGCGGTGTATTTGCCCTTACCGAGGACATTTAGCGGGATGCTTATGGTGCGTGCATCCTCATTTGTTGCGGCGCCTATGAGCCACTCACCGTCCTTGTTCTGACGCGCCATCACAATGTACTCGCCAATCTCGCCGGCCAGCGTGATGCTCTCCTGCCAAGGCTGCTTCTCGGCGCTGAGGAACTCCAGCAGCGTGGGATACTTCTGATAGTACTCGGGGATATCGGGAATTACCGTTGCGCCTGACCATGTTATCAGTGTGCGTGCAATCTCACCCGTTACTGTAGTGGGAACTTCCTGATTGTTGTCCTTGCGGGTTGTTCGGCCCTGATGCAGCTCCAGGAATCCGTTGTTCTGGTCTATGGGGCCGGCCACCATATTCACAAAGGCCGATGTCACAAAAGTCTTGGGCTGGAATATCTGACGGCCGTCCAACTGGGCCTTGCAGTACTCGCGCGTAACGGCATTTGGCCAGGTGCGCATCTGGCCGAAAGGATGTACCGGATAGTCATGATAATCAACCATCAGGTGATGCTTGGCGCACAGGGCCGTAATCTCCTGCGTCTTGCGGTTTTTCTCCTGCGGATTACCGTTCATAAAGCCGTATTTTACGCCGCTTGCACCCCACTCCTCATACTGGGCCAGGGTCTCCTCTATGGGATAATTGGTACCGGCCACATCGTTCAGGTAGAGCCATACACCCACTCCCTTGTCCTTTCCGTATTTGATTATGCGCTGCACATCGTGCGCCTTGTCACCCTTGGTGGGGTCCGAATCCTTCTCAAACTCCGGGCCGTACCAGTTGGCATCCAGCACCAGACCCTGGAATCCCTGCTCCGCAGCAAAATCAATCATGCGGGTCCATGAGTCATAGTTCATGCCGTAGCGGTAGCCCTCCCAGACTGCGCCGTCTATGCGCCAGTCCCACAGATATACACCGGGGCGTACCCAGCTGAAATCCCCTTGAGGCTCGGGATTGAGCAGCTCCAGCAAATGCGAGTCCACCAACTCACCCGGCGTACGGCCTACCATCAGCACTCGCCAGGCGCCCACATGCTCCTCTTGTGGGTTGACAATCTTCTCAGGAATAACAGACATCTTGGTGGAACCAGCCTCTGACCGTAGCCTCATGGGCCATCCGTCAACTCCAAGACAGGCCTCATGTACACCCAGATAGAGGTCATCGGCAGCCTTGGCAATCATTATGGGCAGTCTTTCGCCATTGGCATCGGACAACTTCTCTGGACCGATGTTATGACGTTCGCCGTTATAGTACCATGCTGTAAAATCTCCGGCAAAACCGAAAACGGTATGCTCATAATAATCGGAGCTTTCATTCTTATAAGTTCCTCTTACAGGTATCATCCTGAATGCCACGCCGTCATTGTAGACACGCACTTCCAGGTTAAAGACAGCCATATCCACTGATGCTCCGGCTATCTGAAATGTCTGTGTATTGTACACATCCTTAACCTCCTTGCGTTTGCCCCATATCGGTTTCCAGACCTCCTTTACCGGTGATGTCTCCCGGGATAACGGCACAATTGATGCAACGTCGCAAACATTGTCGGCACTATGGGTATAACCTACATTTGACCAGTCTACTACGTTTTTTCCATCGACTGTGACCTTATATACAAGGGTTAAATCAGGAGCCCCCCCCTGCGCAAGACTGAAACATATCCTGTTATCAGGAGATTTTACATCATAAACCTCACTCTGTGCACCTATCCGGCAAAGGAATGAAACAGCAAACACTGCAAGCAAAAGAACTTTTCTCATAATCGCTTCTGTTTATTTGCATCAAAGATAATGTAAAGTTCCCAAAAATGACGCAAAATGAAACGACCCCTTTGCGTCAACCCCTTTGCGTCTTAAAAAATGTTAAGCACAATGTGCGCGCAAATAAAAAAAGGTGTCTAATCTGTAAATTTGCGACTTTAAGACACAACCTTAAACTATATGAGCAAGACTACCAAATGGGTGCTGGTATCAGTCGTCGTAATAGGACTGGCCGTTTTAGGCATATACCGTTTTAAACCGAAAACCAACAAAGACATTCCGGCGGGCCCGGGCCCGATGCCCACAGCAGGTGCGCCGATAGGCCGGGGAGGCCAGACATTATTGGTGCGTCACGTGGTTATGCAGCCCACCGAGCTTGTGGACGGCATCAACATAAGCGGAAGCCTCATCCCCAATGAGGAGGTAAACCTCTCATTTGAGACATCGGGCAAGATTACCGATATTTTCTTTGAGGAGGGCACCAAGGTCCGCAAAGGTCAGGTCCTGGCCAAGATCAACGACGCTCCCCTGCAGGCCCAGCTCAAGAAGCTTGAGGCCCAGTATCAGTCAACCGAGGACCGTCTGGCCCGCCAGAAAGCCCTCTACGAGAAGGAGGCTGTAAGTAAGGAGGCATATCAGGAGGCCGAGGCAAACTTCAACAAGCTTCAGGCCGATATAGAGGAGTGTAAGGCCAAACTGGATCAGACAGAACTCAAGGCTCCGTTTGACGGAATCATCGGTCTGCGTCAGGTAAGCGTAGGTGCATACGCATCGCCCAACACCAACATAGCCACACTGACCAACACAGAGAAACTCAAGGTTGAGTTTGCCATCCCCGAGGCAGCGACGATATACACAACGCTCAGGTCTACGCAACCAACTCAAAGGTGGATCAGGGCACCCGCACCTATCTGGTCCGCGCCATTTACGACAACAAGGACGGCAAGCTGGTACCCGGCCGATACGTAAGCGTAAGCCTGAATACCCGCACATTCCCCAACGCCCTGGCAGTACCCAGCGAGGCAGTCATCTCCGAGATGGGCATAGACAAGGTATTCCTCTACAAAGGCGGCAAGGCCATCCCGCAGGAAATAACCAAAGGCCTCAGGACCGATGCCATGGTACAGGTGCTGAGCGGCCTCAGCGTAGGCGACACCGTAATTACCAGCGGCACCATGCAGCTGCGTACCGGTATGAGGGTTGAACTCAAATAACCTGCCGCACCCATGAACATATCTGAACTTAGCATACGCCGCCCGGTGCTGGCCACAGTGCTGGTGCTCATAATAATCCTGTTCGGCGTGGTAGGATACACCAGTCTGGGTGTACGCGAATACCCGTCGGTGGACAACCCCATAATATCGGTATCGGCCTCCTATCCCGGAGCCAACGCCGAAGTCATTGAGAATCAGATAACAGAGCCGCTGGAGCAGCAGATCAACGGTATCCCCGGCATCCGCTCCCTTTCATCGGTCAGCCAGTACGGAAACAGCCGCATCACCGTAGAGTTTGAGCTCTCGGTCGATCTTGAGACCGCCGCCAACGACGTGCGTGACAAGGTATCGCGCGCCCAGCGAATGCTACCTCGCGACTGCGATCCTCCCACCGTATCCAAGGCCGATGCCGACGCAATGCCCATCCTTATGGTTGCCCTGCACTCCGATAAGCGCTCCCTGCTGGAACTCAGCGAGATTGCCGACCTTGTGGTAAAGGAGCAGCTTCAGACCATCCAAGACGTAAGCTCCGTGATGATCTGGGGTGAAAAGCGTTACTGCATGCGCCTGTGGCTGGACCCCGTAAAGATGTCCGGTTACGGTATCACCCCGATGGACGTAAAGAACGCCCTTGACAGGGAGAACGTGGAGCTGCCATCAGGAACCATCGAGGGTAACACCACCGAGCTTGAGATCCGCACCCTCGGCCAGATGCATACCACCCAGGAGTTCAACAATCTGGTAATCAAGCATGACGGCACCAAGGTAATCCGTTTCAGCGACGTAGGTCAGGCCGAGCTCAGCCCGCGCGACATAAAGAGTTACATGAAGATGAACGGCATCCCCATGGTGGGTGTGGCAGTAACACCCCAGCCCGGCGCCAACCACATCAACATAGCCAACGCCGTCTATGACCGCATGAAACTGATGGAGAAGGACCTCCCCGAGGACGTAGGTTACGA
>CADCLI010000108.1:6037-13691 GCA_902802285.1 uncultured Bacteroidales bacterium | reverse complement strand
CCATACCCGGAGGCATAGCAGCTCACGCCGACAACGCCGATCAGTCCGAGGTTGCTGATGATGTTCCAGAGACACAGGCAGAAGATCTGGGTCAGACCAAGCGAAGGGAGAATGTTCATGCGGCGCACATCAAATCCGATGGCACTGCGCTGCGGAGTTCCGTAAACGGCGGTGCTTGCCAACGCCTGAACCTCGATCAGGAACGGACGCACGCCCTCAATCGTGCATGCTATCGATACACCGCTCATGCCCTGATGACTGTCGGTAAGCAGCAGCTCGCTGGGGTTATTCACCTGTCTGAGACCATTCTCACGCATCTCATATATACCCAGTTCGGATGTACTGCCAAACCTGTTCTTGATGGGTCGTAGTATCCGGTACAGGTAATGCTGGTCTCCTTCAAACTGCAGCACCGCGTCCACAATATGCTCCAGAATCTTGGGGCCGGCTATCGATCCGTCTTTTGTGATATGTCCGATAAGCAGCACCGGAGTACCGCTCTCCTTGGCAAACTTGAGCAGTGATGCGGCGCATTCACGAACCTGTGTCAGGCTTCCGGCCGATGAGTCTACATACTCGCTGCTTATGGTCTGGATGGAGTCTATCACAACGAGCTGTGGCTTTACGGCTTTTATATGTTCATATATCTTTTCGAGCGATGTCTCGCAGAGCACTAACAAATTGGCGGTATTGACGTTGGCATTGGCGTTGGCTTCCATGCGGTGCGTGGCGTTGGCCAGACGTTGGGCGCGCATCTTAATCTGGCGGGCACTCTCCTCGCCCGATACGTACAGCACCTTGAGGTCCTCAAGGCGCATCACGGTCTGCAGGGTTAGAGTGGATTTGCCTATTCCGGGCTCACCGCCCAGCAATACAATCGATCCCTGCACCAGTCCGCCGCCCAGTACGCGGTTCAGCTCCTCATCATGCATATCGATGCGGGGCTCCATGGCGCTGTCAATCTCGCCCAGGGTATGCGGGCGGCTCTCATCGGCCTTACCCGATGCGCTCTTACGTGCCGCGGCAGTCACGGTCTGTGCGGTGGGAGCCTTTACGGTCATCTCCTTCATGGTGTTCCACATGCCGCACGACGGGCACTTGCCGCTCCACTTGGGCGAGTCAAAACCGCACTCGGAGCATACAAAAACGGTCTTATCCTTTATCGATGCCATACCTTACGCTTTTTTGGACATTTTGCTCCACCACACTATTCCATAGATGGAGTTCATCATGTAAAAGACATACTGAACCACCATGATGGGCGCAAACTGCACGCCGCGTGTGGCAGCGATTGCCCACATCACCAGATTGGCGCCGTTCACCACTATCCACATGAACCACTGCTCGATAAACGCGAACGTCAGCAGGAACTGCGCGCCTACGGCCACGGTCATGGCAAGTGCGTCAGATACGGGCTGAGGATCGTCGGTCCTGAGCAGCAATCGGCTTATGCCCCAGACTGCAGAAGCGCTTAAAACTATAAGCAGCGCCCTCTGAGGCCAGGTCATCCAACGGGTCCTGATGCCCTCGCTGCCGCCGCCAAGCGCACGTTTTCGCCACTGGGCCCAACCCACGAACTGCATCGGCACGTTATAAAGAAGAAACAGCACCGCATTGGCATAAAGTCCGCTGCGCAGAGCCATATATCCCTGTATGCATGATCCCAGGAATCCGAAAAGGAAATTCAGCACGCTGCCCTTAACGCCAAAAATCACACACAGCACGCTGCACGTTCCCGCAATGAAACTCAGCACATTGAAATCACCCCTGAGCACGCTCACCGCTACGCTCACCGTCATGAATCCCAGTATCAGGAACCAGTCCCACCACGAAAAACCTGGTATTTCTATCTTTTTACTCATCTTTTTTCTTTTCCACGCGAAGATAACAAAAAAGTATGATTGGGGGGACAGACCCTTTTTTTACCTTTGTATGTTTTTTAAACAAGAAGGACCGATGCAGGAAAACAAGAGCGTTACCATTGATGTGGATGCTATCCTAAAGAATAAATTCGGTGAAAGGAAAATACCCGGACCCATCAGATACCTGATCAGAAGAATACTTCATCAGGACGATTTCAATGAATATTTCTGCAAGGGAGATGTAGGGCATGAATTCGTGGAGGGTTTCATCAGATATATTAATGTCCGCATAGATGTGATCGGGCAGGAGAACATACCTGACCAAGGCCGTTTTACCTTTGTCTCCAACCATCCTCTGGGCATGCTTGACGCCGGTTTCGAGACGGCTTGGCTTGCCCGCAGATACAATGGGAATGTGGCGGTTCCGGCCAATGATTTCATGATGTCCATCAAACAGGTGGGAGCCTATCTGATTCCTGTCAATAAAGTCGGTGCACAGGAACGCAGTCTGGGTGAAATCCTCAACGATGCTTTCAGGAGTGACAGACAGATGCTTTTCTTTCCTGCCGGAAGTTGCTCTCGCCAGATAAACGGCGTGATAACCGATACTCCATGGAAGAAAACTTTCCTTACCAGAAGCAGGGAGACACAACGCGACATAATCCCGGTATGGTTTTCGGGGCAGAACTCCAAGCGGTTCTACAGGATTGCAAAGTGGTGCAAACGTTTGGGAATAAAGACCAATTTTGCCATGTACACGCTTCCCGATGAGTTATTCCGCAGCCGTGGCAAACGCTACAAGATGGTTATAGGCAAGCCCATCCCATATACCATATTTACTCCCGATAAGACTGACTCGCAATGGGTTTCGTATGTTCGCGATCAAGTCTATTCATTAAAGCAGGATTGACATGGAGCCAATAATAGAGGAGATAGACAAATCACTTCTCGCAGAAGAAATCAAAGGACAGGTCTGTCTCCAGGAACTTTCCCGCGGCAAAATGCAGTTATATGTGTTAGAGGGATATAAAGCTCCAGCCCTGATGAAAGAGATAGGCCGCCTGCGTGAGATTGCCTTCCGGACTGCCGGTGGCGGAACTGGCATGAGTTGCGATGTGGACCGATATGATCTGGACTCTGAATCGGGATTCCGTCAACTTATCTGCTGGGACAGTGAGAATTGCGAGGTAATGGGCGGATACCGTATCCTGTTCGGAAAAGATTGCCGCCTCGATTCAAACGGGCAGCCCGATATGCCGTCGGCTCATCTGTTCCGTTTTTCGGAGCAATTTATCAGTGAGCAACTGCCCGATATGATGGAGATGAGCCGTTCATTCACTTCAACCCCCAATATCTTTACACTACAGATGCTGTTCTGCGGTTTGGCTGTGTTGTGCAAGCAGAACAACATACATAGTCTGTTTGGAAAGGTTACCTTTTACCCTTCATATCCCAGCGAGGCGCTGGGGTTGCTGGAAGCCTTTTTTTCAAAGCATTGTCCCGATCATGATTCCTGGATCGTTCCGCATAATCCATACGTTGTGCCTATTCCTGATTATGCCGACAGCGTTTTGGTATACGACAGCTACGAATCTGACCTTAAGGCACTTACCGGTGCCTTGCATGACATGGGGTTCGATATGCCTCCAATCCTCAAATCATATCTGAGATTGTTCCGGGGCTTCAGGGTATTCGGCACCGCCGTCAATGACATTTTCGGGAATGTCATCGAGACCGGTATGTTCTGTAATCTTGATGATTTATCGGCCAAGACCTTTATTCCATATCTGAGAAACTGATGGATCTGATTACATCTATAGTACGTGCAGTAATGCATTACAGAGTCCGCGCCATACGACGTTATGCCACGGATTATGAGAACATTCAGCGCAAGACATTGAGGCGGCTCGTAAAGCAGGCTTCAGGTACCTGCTGGGGTAAACAGTATGGCTTTGATTCCATTCAAGACTATACAGATTATGCAGCGCGCGTACCCGTAAGCAGATACTCGCGGCACCACATCCGATACCTTCAAATTCATCCCCGTATCAAGACAAGGCCTCAAACATTGTCACCTGATGGGCGGCAAGGATGTCACAGCCACATTTCTTGATACCCACCCCAACTCACATGCCGGTCTGGGTTACTCACTTGTGCTGGCCGGTGAATGTGAGCCTACAAAACCCGGTTCCGGAATTATAGCGGGCGATATCAGTTCCATCATGTCCAAGGCCATACCAGGTTTCTTCCGCAGAATGCTTCACCTGATTCCTCCGGCCGGAATGTTGGAGAGTATCCATGACTATAAAGACCGGCAGGAAACAATATCTCCTTATATAGCAGGAAAACGTCTGGTTTCATTCAGCGGTTTGCCAGGATGGAATCTGCCACTGTTACAAAAGACCGTCCAAATGATGGGAAAGCAGAATGCAGAACAACTCTGGCCTCACATGGAGATGTTTGCACACGGTGGTTGCAGTATTTCTCCTTATAAGCCGATAATAGAGAAACTGTTTCCATCCGGCAGTCTTGTATGCATTGAGAACTATAATGCATCCGAGGGGTTCTTTGGCGTTCAGACCGACAGCAATGACCCGTCGATGATGCTCATGCTTGATTATCAGGTCTTTTATGAGTTCATCCCCATGAAAGAGTATGGTCGGGCCGATGCACGGGTGCTCCCTTTATGGGAAGTGGATACGGACGAGGACTACGCAATAATAATAACCACCTCATCGGGCTTATGGCGTTACGAGATTGGTGATGTAATCCGATTTGTCAGGAAAAAGCCCTATAAATTCATTTTTGTGGGACGGACAGCCCTGACACTCAATATCTGCAGTGAGAAATTAAGCATCCGTCAGGCCGATCTGGCCATTGAACAAGCCTGCCGGACAACAGGTTGCATTGTCCGGGAATACACCGTTGCCCCTGACAGTGAAACATATAATAATAACAGTTTCCATCAGTGGCTGGTGGAATTTGATAAGGAGCCGGACAACATCCGCAAGTTTGCATCAGTCCTCCAGGATTGTGTGGAGCAAGTCGATTATAATTACATGAGAATGATGGAAAGCGGTTCAATCAACCCCCTTCAGATAATCAAAGCCCGTCCCGGCCTCTTCTATGACTGGCTGGAATCAAAAGGTAAACTGGGCGGTCAGCACAAAGTTCCCCGTCTGTCCCAGTCCCGCAAACTGATAGAGGAGTTACTTTCTATGAATTGATAAAAATGATACAATTGGGGACTGTCCCCTTTTGTATCATTTTTCCTCTTTTGCCCAGGTGACTGCGCGGTTTATGAAATCCAGTATCTCTTTCATAACTCTTGTCTTAACTACGGATAAAGGTACTGCTTTTTTAGTAAATTCGCGGCATATATGATAAAGGAGGTACAGTTAAGGGTAGAGCCGCAGTTTGCGTATAACGAGCAGGTGCTCAAGGAGACTGTCTCAAGGCAATGCGGGCTTGACGTGCGCACCATCACGGCCGTCCGCACGCTCAAGAAAAGCATCGACGCCCGCCAGCGCACCATTTTCGTAAACCTCACCCTGAGGGTTTTCATTAATGAGCAGCCGCCCAAGGACGAGTTTACCCGGATAGACTACCGTCCAGTTGACGGCAAGCCCGCAGTCGTAGTGGTAGGCGCAGGCCCCGGAGGTCTGTTCGCAGCGCTGCACCTTATTGAACTTGGACTTAGACCGATTGTCCTTGAGCGCGGCAAGAACGTGCACGACCGCAAGGTCGATATTGCCGCCATCAGCCGTACCCACAAGGTCAACCCCGAGTCCAACTACAGCTTTGGCGAGGGCGGTGCCGGAGCATACTCCGACGGCAAGCTCTACACCCGAAGCAAGAAACGCGGCAGCACAGACCGCATCCTGAACATATTCTGCCAGCACGGCGCAAGCCCCACAATATTGTCCGATGCACACCCCCACATAGGTACTGACCGCCTGCCGCGCGTGATTGAAAACATCCGCAACACCATAATAAACTGCGGCGGTGAGGTCCACTTTGAGACCCTGATGACCAGCTTCATACTGCAGGGCAACAGGGTAATAGGCGTCAACGCCACGCATGCCGGACAGCAGTGCACATTCATGGGGCCGGTGATACTGGCAACCGGCCACAGCGCCCGAGACGTATACCGTTACATGGCCACCCAAAAATTCAATATCGAGGCCAAGGCCCTGGCCGTAGGATGCCGTCTGGAACACCCTTCGCAACTTATAGACAGCATACAATACCACAACCGCGCCGGCCGCGGCAAATATCTGCCCACCGCCGAGTACAGTTTCGTGACCCAGGTTGACGGACGCGGAGTCTACAGTTTCTGCATGTGCCCCGGCGGATTCGTGGTACCGGCTGCATCGGGCCCGGAGCAGATAGTGGTGAACGGCATGTCACCATCGGGCCGAAACTCCCGCTGGAGCAACTCCGGAATGGTGGTGGAGACCCGCATTGAGGATGTTGCGCAATCAGACAGCGACCTCAAAGACCCGCTCCTTATGATGCGCTTCCAGGAAAAGCTGGAGCAGGACTGCTGGCAGGCCGGCAACATGCGTCAGACTGCCCCTGCCCAGCGAATGGCCGATTTTGTAAACCGCCGCCTGAGTTATGACCTGCCCGAGAGCTCCTACTCTCCTGGACTCATTTCATCACCCCTGCATTTCTGGATGCCCGATTTCATAACAAGCCGTCTCAAGCAGGGATTCCTGCAGTTTGGCAAAAGCAGTCACGGATTCCTTACCAACGACGCCGTAATGATAGCCGTCGAGACCCGCACATCATCGCCCGTGCGCATAGTCCGCGATAACGAGACCCTCCAGCACGTGGGCCTTGAAGGCCTGTTCCCCTGCGGCGAAGGGGCCGGATACGCCGGTGGAATAGTCTCCTCCGCCATAGACGGCGAGCGTTGCGCCGAAGCAGTAGCAGGTACACAGTCCTCTGGCTGGTCTGTGCCTTATTAGCAATTTCATCGACGGTATGATTCAGATTGTCCGCAAGCAGATACAGGACTCTGATCATCCTATTAACCAAAACCTGGTCCATAGTAATTAGGTTTCAACAAACAGTGAAAAAGGATTATTGGATTATCTAAACAGGTCTGCCCTATAAAGCAATCGGCCGCAAAACTACAACACAAAACCGCCATCTGCAACAGCATTTATTTTAAGAATGCAATTTGGAACATATCCTAATCAAAATGCAAAAGATAACCGCATAAACATACATTCCCTAAACATCGCCCAATCTTTCCCGTACAATTCCACAAAAATTGATGTAACGTAAATCCCCGGGCAATCCGCCACACCCCGTTCAATTTCGTTCAAAAACCGCTTGTTTCTTGATGGGTCCGATGCTCCCGCTCTCTGCAACTGGCCAACTGTGTTTATACAAAAAGAAACCGCACAGCCTTCCAGCCGCGCGGTTCCATAATATCTAAGTACGGTATCTCAAGCAAGCTTATCTACATCGGCCGGATTCCTCCCCGGTGCATAGCCCCAGTAGTCATCTTCTAAGCCGCTCATCACAAGTATTCTGCCGCTCATTTTAAAGTCAATAGCCTCAGTAATAGGCTTCATGTATCTTCTCTTTTCCATAGTCATAATCATTTTAGCGTTCATTCCGCAGTAATATAAACCTTCTTGCCGTTATTGATGTAAAGGCCAGTCTTGGAGGGCCTGCCGTCAAGCTTGGTGCCATATATGCTGTACCAGGCGTCATCCTCATAGATTTGGCCGGTGCGTGTGTCCATCATGCCTGTGGTACCGGGTATGCCGCTACCG
>CADCLI010000108.1:0-6029 GCA_902802285.1 uncultured Bacteroidales bacterium | reverse complement strand
CGCCCAACCATACAATCTCAATCACATCGGGCAGAGCATCGCCTGTGGCGCGTGTACCCGCACGCAGCTGTACGTGTGATGCCGGGTTCGTATCATCCAGATTACCATTATACTCCAACCAGCAGCTGAAAGGCCTCAGCACCGTGCGCCTGCGTGCCTTGACAAACTGGCCCACCGCCTGCCCGTCATTCTCCTTCATCATGAATCCGTATATGGTGCCACCGGTCACAGCAGCGTCATCAGCCTCCCAAACCTTCTGCTCGTATGTGCCGTGGAATGTGAATCCCTCCACATCATCCACCGTCTTCGGGTCTGCGCCGATGCTGATGGCCACGTCGCTGAACGTGATGCTCGTCACCTCACTCGTCGCCTCAAATATGTACGGCGTGTTGGCTGAGAGCGTGGCCGGGCTTGTAATCTCCGTCATCACTGCCTTCTTCAAGCCGCTTTCCTCGCTGATGCCCGTGAATTGCCATACCTTGCCGTGGGTCAGCAGTGCCGTCGGGTCGAACGGCAGGCACACCGTCTGCTTCCGTCCGGCGGGGAACGTGCGGGTCAGCGTCACATCAGCCACCTTTCCGTTCAGATTAGTCAAATCGGTGGTGATGCCCGTGTCGCCCGTGCCGTCAATTGTTATCGCGTTCTCCGTCCAGTTGGCGTAGAGGGCGATGCTGTTGTTGGGCAGGACGTAAATGGTGGTTACAATCGCGACTGGGCCCTCGGCCGTTATTTTCCAGCCGCTGAATGTATAGCCCTCGCGGGTCGGTTCAGTGATGCGGAGCGCAGCACGCAGGGCGCCGTTGTCATCGGTGCGTCCCGCCGTCAGCAGGCCGCTTGTCGAGGCCAGGGCATCGTATGTCCCCTCGAACGAGACCTTCGTGTCGTGGCTCTTCACGCTGCCGGGTTCAGTGGCGGTGATGAACACGCCGTTAAACATGGGGTTGTCAATGGGGTCGCCAGCAGTCGCCCACCTCACAAGGTAAGGCGTACCGGCCTCAATACTGCTCACCTCCATGAAGGAAAGGTACAGCGTGCCGTCATCATCAAGGCGTGTCTTGTATTTCTTGTTACTGCCCGTGCCAGTAGTTCCCGTCGTGTTAAGCCTTATCACCGTCGCCCCTTCCAGCGGCGTACCCGTGAGGCTCCTCAGCGTGAAGGGCAGGCACAGCGTGTTCCAGTTGCCGTCCTTCCACAGCCTGCGGCCGATGAGCGTCACCGTATGCGGTTGTCCGTCGTTATACCAGTCCACCCAAATGCTGTTGTTTTCCCTGTCATCATAAAGCAACACGTCCACATGACCCTCCTCGGGTAAGACGAAGTAGTACAGGTTGATGGTGACGCTGCCCGTGGGCGTAAACGTATAGCTCGCCGTGCTTGCATCTACGTAGGTCGTCACGCCGTTGTTCACGATGGTCATGGCGCAGCCCTGCCCGCTGCCCGGCTCAACCGTCAGCGTCAGGTTGTAGGCCGGGCTCCATAACTGTTCCGACCCGTCGTTCACCTTCGCCAGCGTCTCACCATTGCCCGTGTATGAGTGTGCAGGGGTGTTGCTGTCATTCAGCGTAAAAGTCCCAGCCGTAGCCGTGCCGTCCGTCATCTTGTTGACGTACACCTGATACGTGTTCATTTCGCTGAACGTGACGCTCACGGCCAGGTCCTTTGCCGTCAGGTCTATCGGCCTCGAGAGCGTGCTGCTGCCGCCTATGCTGAAGTCCGTCGAGCCGCCGCCGTTGCGCACCGTCAGCGTGTACGTCCCCGTGTACGAATACCCGCTCTGGGGTGTCACCGTCAGCGTGTAAGGTCCGGGCATGAAGCGTCCGTCGCCGTCGGGCGTGCGCCCCTTCGCGTCGCTGAGTGCCACGATGCCGCCCGCACTGGCCGTCAGCGTGCAGTGCCCCGCCTCGGCCCACTTGGCGTAGAGCGTGAAGCTGCGGTCAACGGCCGTCGTGAAGTCGTAGGCCTCGGTGCAGCCCGCGTCGGTGTACCAGCCCTCGATGCCCATGTCCTTGTTCGCCGTCGCGTCGTGGTAGTACCGCACGTCGGGCTCCGTCGCCGTCTGCCCCGTGGTTAGCGTCTGCGCGTCGATGGCCGTGCCCTTGCCGCCCGTGTCGAACGTCACCACGTTGTCCGTCCGCGGCGTCCACTTGGCGTAGATGGTCGTGTTGTCGCTCAGAGCCGCGCCGAAGTCGTAGTCCACGGTGCAGCCCGCATCGCCGTACCAGCCGCCGAAGTCCCAGCCCTGCGCCGTCGGATCGCTCGCCGGAGCCGTCAGCGCTCTGGCCACGCCCGAATACACGGTTTGCGCAGCCGGAGCCGAGCCGTGCCCCTGCATGTCGTAGGTCGCCGTGCAGCGCCAGTGGATGATGGTGGAGGAAGGTAGGGCATTCTCTCCTTTATATACCATGCTCTCCCAGCGTCCCTTCTGGCCGGCATAATACAGATTTCTCAGACCACAACCAGCAAAAGCACACTTATCTATTATCACGACACTATAAGGTAGCGTTATTTGGGCGATAGGGCATTGGTAGAAAGCGTATTCCTCGATGGTTGTGATATTGCCGTTGATAGTGACGTTGGCAAGACTTGAGCAACTTTGAAAGGTTTGCTTGCCAATGATGGACACCTCGCTCGGAATAGTGATGCTACTCAGACTGTAACATTCAAAGAAGGCGCAGTCTTCGATGGTTTTGACACTATTGGGCAACGTGAAGTCAGACAGCATATGACATTCTTGGAATGCTTCCTGCCCGATTGTTACGACATTGCCTTCCAGTGTGACGCTGGCAAGTTTTTCGCAATTTTTAAAAGTCTGCCTGCCAATGGCTGTCACCCCTCTCGGGAGCGTGATGCTGGTCAGTTTGTTACACCCATAGAAAGCACCGTTCCCGATGCTGCTGACGCTGCCGGGCAGCGTGATGGCGGTTAGGCTTATACATAGGCTAAAGGCATCCGCGCCGATAGACGTGACATTGCCGTTGAAGGTGACGCTGGCAAGACTAGTGCAATTGGCAAAGGTTCCGTCGCCAATAGCTGTCACATGGCTCGGCAGGGTGATACTGGGCAATTTGGTACAAGAAGAGAATGCATAATCCCCGAGGGTATTGAGGGTGCTGGGAAGCGTGACGCTCTCCAGGTTCTTGCATGAGGTAAAAGCGTATTCGCCAATGTATTCAACCCCCTCAGAAATCACGATACTCGTTACAGACTTTTGAGAAAAACAACGATCTTTAATCCTCGTGACGGAATAATCTTTAGACTCATGCCTTATCGTGGTCGGTGTCGTGATGCTCGTGGCAGAACCATCGTAAGAGACCAGCATTACGCTGTAGGCATCAAGGATTTTGAATCCCCAGCCGTTATTGTTGTAAGTTGTTTGCGCATAACTCCCCACGGGCCATGCCGTCATCACCGCGAGCAGTAGCGTCACTACCGCCCGCCGTGTCATCTCTCTGAATATATTTCCAACTCTTTCCATAAAGCGTATAGTTTAACTCAATTAAAAACAGAAAACCACGCGACAACCCTGCAGGCTCGCGTGGTTATAGTTTCATAAAATAAACATAATAAATTTATTACAAGCTGCTTACTCCCCCCTAAGCTCTCATAGGGAAGCCCGTCGGAAAAGGATATGGCGTAAGGTCTGAACATCTCATCAGCTTTTCTGAGCCGCAAATTTCGCAAAAAATTGCGTACCAACCCACCAGAACCGCATATAAATTCACACCATTTTCTGCAGGTGATACCAGCTATGGCGCCCTCCACTACAAATAAAAAACTGATTCTTTTTGGCTGGTATTGATTATGCCAGGGCACACCCGCCATACACCAACTAAGAAACCCGCATCAATCCCGCATCCACCAACTGCATCACACCTGGTACACCGGGCAAAAAAAGGTCCGATGGGTCCGATGTGTCGATGGTGCCAATGTCAAGCACCGCGGGCTGGTGGGATTGGGGACACAACGCTCCGAGGCTACTCCAGACCTTTCCGGACCACTAAACGGCGAACTCCTCAGTCTTAGCCTCCTCCGGAGTCTAACCTTCGTCAAACAAGGCGCCGTTCTTAACGGGATCCTCCAAGGCCTTCCGCTTACGCCTCTCCACAATGGTCCCCAATCCCACCAGTCCCGCTCCTGCAACTGGAAACCTCCAATTATATTCCAATTTTATGACTGCAAATTTCAATCAGGAGCCGCCGGTTTTATTAAATAGGTATATAATCTGTCTTTTTGAATATTACAAATTGTTTATTGAAATTCAATAAATATTATTTGGATATTAGAAAACAACCATTTATCTTTGCCCCATAAACAATCAAAAATATTTAATATGGAACAGAAAAAGAGAATCAAAAGGCTGACGATTTTGTTTTTTGTACTTGTCCTGGTTAACATATTCAGTGTTACATGGACCGATAAACATGGTGATATTGGGGGGCATTCATCTGGAGGCAAGTTTGAGGTAAGTCTGTCGTTAAGCCCCCACCATACTGAACATGCTTATGAATTCTCCAGCGATGTCAACCCAGTATATTCCATGTATGTAAACGTACCAGTTCCGAATGCTGCACTGTTAACAAAATTGTTTTATGCAACATGGATAGTAAACAGTCTGGCATTGCTGTTATTTCTGTATGAGTTGATAAGTATGCTGATAAATGTATTGAAAGGGAATGTGTTCGATAAAAGCAATGAAAGGAGATTAAAGATAATGGGTTATTCCTACATTGCCTGCTTTGTTGGGTATCTCACACTGGTATGGTTGGTGGATGCAGTATTATATTTTAAGTACAAAGGCGGTTATTTCGCACATTCGTTTTCAATATATACGATTGACTGGGGATATTTGATTATCGCACTTTTTATCATTATACTTGCAGAGTTATTCTCGTTGGCACGTACAATGAAGGAGAAACAAGATTTCACTGTGTAAGGTATGATAGTAATCAATCTTGATGTAATGCTTGCAAAGCGCAAGATGACACTCAGTGAGTTGTCTGATAAAGTCGGCATCACATTGTCGAATATGTCACTGCTCAAAACCGGGAAAGTACGGGCATTACGGATCAGTACACTTGATGCCATCTGCCGCATACTTGACTGTGAGGTATCCGACATTCTGGAATATAGGAAGGATGATGAGGCTGTGTAATCAGTACACACCCGCCATCACCCGGAGACACACCGTTTACATCACAGACTTTCATTACTTCAGGAGTGGACTTGCCGGCAGCCATACGGCTTGCTGTGGTATTGTGTAATCCGCCATCGTACAACGGTTATCCAAGCAGAGCAGAGTCTGACCAGACAGTGTATTTCGCATCATCAGGAACCGGATATCGGATAGGTGGCTTTTATGTCCGGAGTGTGGGCCGGTATGCACCAACTAAGAAACCCGGAATAATCCCGCATCCGCCAACCGCAGTCCAACTAACACCAGGAGCAAAAAAAAGTGCAAGGGAGTCTGCCTCCCTTGCACAACGTGCACAAACTTTGCACAAACTTTAAAAGTGTTGCACAAGTTGCACAAGCTGCACAAACCTAATGGACTGTTTGTTGTAGAATATCGATTATCAGCATATTAGAGGTTCTTATGCACAGTGTGCGCTCACGCGTTTTTGTGCAAGTTTGTGCAACTTGTGCAACTTGTGCAACGAATTTGGACTTTTTCACTTGTATCTCCTCTGATAGTTACCTCTTGTAGTGTACAGAAAGACGCTACTATGCAGCCATTTTTTGAAACTCCTCTCGCACATTCCAGCACCAACCGCAATCTCCACACCCTCACCGGTAGTGAATGATATCGGCAACCGTTTGTAGATCTTCTTCTGCAGAACACTCATTGACATCGTAGGTTCATACTTGAAGTCACGTCTGGCCTTCAACCCGCAAATAAGGTAATACTCCACCAGCTTCAGGGCACCTTCCATAGCCCAACCGGACAGTTCTATTATCGGCTTACCGTCACAACCGTAACGCATAGCATCCAGAACAATGGCCAACCGCACAATATACTTCTCCATCTTTGT
>CADCLI010000107.1 GCA_902802285.1 uncultured Bacteroidales bacterium | reverse complement strand
AAAGTTACGTTGAGGCCCGTTCGGAGATTGACCGCTATCTGCAGGTAGTAGAGAGCCGTGGCCTATACCCCATTCTGGTCATAGACCATTGGGGAATCCCTGACAGTATACGTCAGGAACTTATCCGTCTGCATCAGGACAGCCAACATCCCATCGAGGGCTGTGTCCTGATTGGTGACATACCTGTTCCGATGATTCGTGACGCCCAACATATGGCAAGTGCCTTCAAGATGGATCAGGACCGTTTCCCGCGCATTGAGACACATATTCCATCGGACCGTTTCTATGATTGCTTTGACCTGAAGTTTGACTACATAGACCAGGATTCCTCACGCTGGTATTACTACAGCCTGCGTGCCGACGGAGCACAGAGACTTAACCCCACCATCTACTCGGCCAGAATAACCCCGCGTGACAACGAGCGTGGACAGCGTTATGAGAAACTGCGCCGTTACATGCAACGTGTCAATGAGGCAGACAGCAAGCACAACACGCTGGACAGGGTGCTCATGTTCGGAGGCGACGGCAACCTGTCCGGCTCTTTTGCAGCACGCACAGACGCCAAGATGGAGTTTTATGATCAGTTCCCATGGATGAATGACCAGAAACTTTCTGTTGTCTATCTGGACTATACACGTGACCAATTCATCAAGCGCCGCCTCACCGATGAACTACAGAATCCGCGTACAGACTACGCCCTGCTGTCTCATCACGGCGATCCCACCATACAGTATCTGAGTGGAGTCAGGGATCCGCGGGACATACTTCAGACCTTTGAGTTCAAGAACTATCACCCTCAGACCCCGTTGGTATCGCTCGATGCCTGCTACAATGGCTCGTTCCATCTGGATGACAACATTCAGGAAGCATATCTGTTCGGTGAGGGTAACGGTACATTACTGGTTCTTGCCAACAGTGTCAATGCCATTCAGGACAAGTGGGTGAACCGCTATGCAGGACTTATGGGACTTGGTATGAGAGCCGGTTATCTGGCCAAGTTGGGCACTTTCATGGAGTTCCATCTCTTTGGAGATCCCACTTATGCTTTCACGCCGTCCGGCAATCCTGGATTTGACATAAACGATGCATTGCTGAATGCCGGCGAACGTTTCTGGTACAGGCAGTTCAGCAACAAATATCCCGCAGTACAGCAGCTTGCCGTCCATATGCTGGCCGACAATGGTCCGCAGTGGTCTGACGCCATCATGAAACTGTTTGAAACATCCAAATCCGGCATGGTCCGCCTGGCCTGCCTTATGGAGTTGTCGCGTTTCAGGGATGATAATTTCAAGAAGTGCATAACACTGTCACTTGACGATGAGCATGAGATGACTCAGCGTTTTGGCGTAATCTATGCCGGAAAGTCCGGTTATCCAGACCTGGTCGGTGTTATTGCTGACCTTCTCTGCGACAACAATCTGAGTGACAGAGTTGATTTTGACCTGTGGAATGCCCTACGCTGCTTTGACTCAACTCAAGTCTTCAACGCCGTCCATTTTGCACTCCCCGTTCAGCGTAACTTCTATTCCAACTACGACAGCATAGCCAGCGCCATGGATTCTGTCATGGAATACTATGCAGGACATCAGGCGTATGAGACTCCCAAGTATCTTAACAGCACTAAGGCCAGTCAGCAAGGCAAGCTCAATGCCATCCACAGCATAAGACTCAATCCGCCCCACTACTATACGACAGCCATTCTGGATTATCTGGGGTCATATGTCCCGGCACAGGATTCTGTAATCCAGACAGCCGCATGGGAGGCTATCGGCTGGTTTGACCTTTCATACCGCGCTCCCGATATAGCCGCCGCGGCGCTCAAGGCATCTCAGGATGAACACTATCCGGTAACGGTACGTAAAGAGGCTCTCAAGACATATAACAGGACTAAATGATAAAAAGGATATGAGAAGATTTACATTTATACTTCTGACAGCCATTCTGCTGGCATCATGTACAGGCAAGGTGAACCGTGACGGTTTTGCCATCGTAATAGACAGGCAGAGTTACAAGGAGGCCAAGGCGGAGATTGACCGCTACATGCAGGTCGTTGAAGGCCGTGGACTCCATCCCATCCTGGTAATAGACCGTTGGGGCATCCCTGACAGCATCAGGGCAGAACTGATAAGGCTTTACAACGCCAAGTCCAACCCTATCGAGGGATGTGTGTTCATAGGAGACATTCCTATTGCCAAGGTACGTGACGCACAGTTCATGACAAGTGCATTCAAGATGGACCAGGGCGGCCGGAACGAGATGGCCGAGTATTGTGTATCGACAGACCGTTTCTACGATTCGTTTGACCTGGAATGGGATTTCATACAGCAGGATCCTGACCGCAAGGAGTATTTCTACTACTCACTGCGTCCGGACTGCTCACAGACGCTCCGTCCCACCATTTACAGCGCACGCATATTCCCCCGCACCAATGTACGCGGTGACAAGTATGACAAGCTGCGCCGCTACATGCAGCGTGTAAATGAGGCCGACAACAGCAACAATCCCATCGATCAGGTACTCTCATTCGGCGGTCACGGCAACGTTTCGGACTCATGGACCGCCCGTATGGACGAGAAGATTGAGATGTATGACCAGATGCCGTGGATGCGCCGGCAGGCTAAAGGCATAGAGTATATAGATTTCCGTTACAAGGATTATATCAAGGAGACCCTGATAAACGAGTTGCAGCGCGCTGATCTGGATTATGCCGTCCTGCACCATCATGGCAGCGAGGAGGAGCAGTTGCTCTCCGGAACGCCAGTGACATCGTCCGTAGCCCTGTCCATGGACAACGCACGCCGTTACGCTCACTCACAGACACGCTCATATCTTAAGCGTGGCAAGACTGCCGCCGAAGCCAAGGCCAGCATAGAGAAGGTACTTGGGTCACCCATTCCCGACCAGTGGGTCAAAGAGGCCACTAAAGCCGATGTAACCAAGGACGATGAGGATGCATCCTATGCCCAGGACCTGCATGTGGCTGAGTTTGACAAATTCCACCCGCAGGTACGCATGGTGTCGCTTGATGCCTGCTACAACGGCTTTCAGCGTGTTCAACAACACACTTGAGAACCATGTGTTCGGTGACCCCACATTTGCGTTCACACCTGCCGCCAATCCCGGTTTTGATGTAAATGCAGCCGTTCTGGACTACTCGCCGTCATTCTGGAAAAAACAACTGGATAATGAATATCCGGCAGTCCAGGTACTGGCCTGCTATATGCTTGCCGAGCGTTGTGAAGGCAACTGGTCAGGCCTGCTGGCCCAAAAGTTCAAGACCTCTCCATACGGAATGGTCCGACTGGCCGCTCTGCTTGAACTGGCATGCTACAGGGATGATAATTTCCTGGAGTGTGTTGAACTGGGTATCAATGACGGCAATGAGATGACCCAGCGTTTTGCAGTTAAACTGGCTGCAGACTGCGGCAACGACCGTTTTGTAGAGCCTATGGTAGCGCTCTATTGCGAGAATTATATCCCCGACCGCGTACGCTTTGACCTGGGCAGCGGATTCCGTTCGTTTGATTCGGCTATCGTTGTAAACGCATTTGATAAAGTGTTCCCAAAGATGGTGAATTATGCCGATCCTGCCAACACCGGCAACACCATCAGGAAAAACCTGATAAGCCTGACTTCCTATCTGGGTCCCGAATTCGCCCGGTACGTACTGTCTGATGAGAACACCGAGAAATCACGTATATCGGAGATCCATTCCATCAGGAACTATCCCGCTCACTCATCGGTACCACAGTTGCTTAAGTATTTCTCGGAGCCTAAGGAACCCGCCATCCAGGAGGCGATGTGGGAGGCTTTGGGGTGGTTTGAGCTCTCATATCAGGCACCTCTGATAGCTGCCAAGGCAAAGGAGGTCATGGATGACACCCGTTATCCGGAACCTGTACGCAAACAGGCATTACGCGCATATAACAGACTGAAATGACGATGAGACATATCATAAGAACTCTCACCTTTGCCGTGTTGACGGCACTGATGCTTTCCTGCTCCACAAAGGAGCCCGGTTTTGCCGTGGTAATTGACAGTCAGAGTTACCGGGAGGCCAAGGCCGAGATTGACTGTTACATGGAGGTGGTACGCAGCCGCGGCCTCTATCCTATCCTTGTGATAGACCGCTGGGGCAATCCCGACAGTATCCGCCAGACGCTCATCGGCCTTTATAATGATGCCGGACATCCTATCGAGGGATGTGTTTTCATAGGTGATATACCTGTAGTTATGGTGCGTGATGCACAGCACTTTACCACAGCCCTCAAGATGGACCAGTACAACCCGCAGTTCAGCCGAAACGAGTACTGCGTTCCATCGGACCGTTTCTATGACTGCTTTGACCTTAAGTTCGACCTTATAGAGCAGGACCCGGAACGCAGCGAGTATTTCTTCTACAGCCTGCGCGGAGACTGCCCGCAGCGTCTGCGTCCCACCATCTACAGCGCCCGCATATTCCCGCGTGACAATGAGACCGGCAGCAAGTATGACAAGCTGCGCCGGTATATGCAGCGCGTAAACGAGGCCGACAGCAATAATAATCCCCTTGACAGGATGTTCTATTTCAGCGGAGAGGGATCATAGACGAGAAGATAGAACTCTATGACCAGTTCCCGTGGATGCGCACCCAGAAACAGTCTATAGAGTACATAGACCACAAAAGAGAAAAGTTCGTAAAGAACCGCCTCATGCAGCAGATGCAGTACAAGGATGTGGATTTTGCCGTTCTTCATCACCACGGTGCATATGACACGGAATATCTGAGCAACTATCCCGATGCGGAGACCATGATAGAGGATGTGGCCATGATGCGCCGTTTTATGCGCGAGCAGATGCGTGAAGGTAACCGTAAGGGCATGAGCAAGCAGGAGGTTATGCGCCGCGTAAACAACTATTTTGGCTGTGAGGTACCTGAGTCGTGGTATAAGGGAGCCCTTGATCCTGACCAGATAGCTCGTGATGAGCAGGATGACATAGATGAGGAGAACAATATAAACCTGCATTTCCCGGATTTCAGTTACTATCATCCTCAGGTCCGTATGGTATCCTTGGACGGCTGCTACAACGGCTCTTTCCATCGTGACGAGAGCATACAGGAGGGTTATCTCTTTGGTCAGGGCAACGGCACAATAGTAGTCCTGGCAAATACCGTAAACGTATTGCAGGACAAATGGGCCGACCATTTCATAGGTCTTATGGGACTGGGCATGAGAGCCGGTCATATGGCTCAACTGGGAGCCTTCATGGAGCAGCACCTGTTCGGTGACCCCACTTTCAGTTTCCCTCCTGCCGTAAAGAGCGGTATAGATGTTAACGACGCCATTCTGAATGCAGGTCCGGGATTCTGGAAGAAACAGATGGAGAGCCCCTATCCTGCCATGCAGATCCTGGCCATGGATATGCTCTGCAACAGCGGCAACTACTCAGACCTGTTTGCCAATAGGTTCCGCACATCAAACTCCGGTATAGTCCGTCTTGCTGCGCTCATGGAGTTGTCCAATTACCGTGACAACAACTTTGTGGAGTGTCTGGCCCTGGCTCTTGATGACAGCCATGAGATGACCCAGCGTCTTGCCGTGAATATGGCAGGCAAATGCGGTGATGAACGTCTCATTCCCGGACTGGTGCATATAGCAGCCAAGAACAACACATCCGAGCGCATTGAGTTTGATGTTACCAATGCCTTCAATATGTTTGATTCAACGCTTGTACTCAACGAGTTTGACCGTTACTACCCCACTGTAGAGTGTTATATCAATCATGACAGCATAGGCGGTCTCATACGCAAGGCCCTGCACAGTTTCACCACATCGACAGTAAAAGAGGTCAATACCCGTCTGTTTGACAAGACCAACACCCAGACGGTGCGCAAGGCCGGCGCCCGCGCACTGCGCAACAGTCCCGTACACAGTATGGTGCCTCAGTTGCTCCAGCTGCTGGACAATCCCGCTGAGGATGATCTTATCCTGACAGTGCTCTGGGAGGCGATGGGTTGGTATGACCTGTCAATCCGTGCCGATGAGATTGCGGCCGCCGCTCTTAAGGCCAGCACCGATGAGAGGTTCTCTGAAAGAGTAAGGAACGAAGCCCTAAAGACATACAACAGACTTAAATGAAACTCAGATACAGACTATCACTGCTTTTATTACTCCTGTCAACCGCTTACGGAAAGGTTGACGCACAGTATGCCATCAGGCCGGGTTCAGACCTTCCCAAGCTTCAACTCAGGTCTTCCGGGGCGCGTGCACAGGGACGTGAAGGCCTGCCTTCATCCGTAGACAACTCGCGTTCGCCCTATTTTCCGGCTATAATCAGCCAGTACGGAGGTTCTTGCGCTCAGGCATCGGGCATACACTACCTTTTCACCTATGAGATGAACCGTACGCTGGAACGTCCGGTCCAGGGTAAGGCAGCAAACACATTCAGTTACAGATGGATGTGGAATCTCCTTAATGAAGGGGTTGACCAGGGCGGATTTGCCAGCGACGGAATAGAGATAACCAAAACGGCAGGCTGTATGACAGTTGCCGATTTCGGAGATGAGAGCGCCTATGATTTCCGCTGGCCGACAGGCTATGACAAGTATTACCGAGCAATGTTCTACAAAACCAAGAGCGCCAGCACCATAGACCTGAACAGCGAAGATGGCGTAAACACCCTGATGAATTATATGTTCGACAAGCATGACGGACATCCCGGCGGCGGAATAGCATCGTTCTCCATATCATCCGACAACTGGGGCTATGAGGATTATTCCGGTCCGTCCCAAACCGGCTACGAAGAAATAATCAACCTTAAGGGAACCGGCGGCGCGCACGCCATGACACTGGTAGGATATGACCTGTCTGTTGAGTATGACTGCAACGGAGACAGCATTATTACGGATGATGAGAGAGGCGCATTCATACTTGTAAACAGCTGGGGCACATGGTGGGGCTCTGAAGGACGGGCTTATATACCGTTCAAATATTTCATCAATGCAGGTCATGACGGCGCCATGACATCAAGGGACGCTCAGGCACTCTGCATTGAGACAATGTACAGACAACCCACTATAGGATTGAGGCTAAAACTCTCCTACTCATCACGAAATGACCTGAGCATCAGGTTCGGAGCAGCAGACGGTTATCAGGCTACCAAGACTGACAAGGGCGCCACGCTCAATTATCCCATATTGAGAGCGCAAGGTGGTGAACACAATATGCAGGGAACACTGTTTTCTTCAGGCCAGTTGATAGAGATGGGATTTGACCTGTCTGACCTTAAACAAGTGACCGACAGGATGAAATCCCCTTGCTGGCTTATCATACTCAGCAAGACCGTAACAGGCAAGGCCGGCACCGGACATCTGATAGACGCAACCCTCTATGATTATGCCAATGACACCACATACACCAAGGTTTTCAGTGAAGCGGAAAGAGGCATAACCATAGGATATCACCTGCTCAAAATACCTTCCAGGTTATGGTATAAGAACAGGTTCAATGAATGGTATGAACCTTGCCGGACCACATCAAGCATTCTATTTGAACCGACAGATTTCACCAAAGAGCCTGATTGGACAGGCAGGACATTCAGCCTACGCAAGGCAAAGGGAGGATTTGCCAAGATTAAAGTGACCGGGTATAATCCCCAAAACAGAAAGTTAACGTTGGACATAACTCACTATGAATAAAAGACTGCTCTATCTGTTTGCAACACTTTGTGCCGTATCGCTTGCATCATGCCGCGACAATAAGACCGAAGACAGGGAACCGGTTCCTGTCACGCGTCAACTCACCCTCACGCTCGAACCGGGTAAATGGATATACTACAACATATCTGACAGTATGGTCATGGGCAAAAGTGACATAGGTGATGCCTTGCAGGATGCCGAATGGGCGGAACGCATAGACTGGGATATCGCCTTAAGCGAATCGGGCATACGTACCAACAGCGGAACCTCAGGGCGCGGCAATGGCGGAATCGCGTTAATATCGGACAGCCTCTATGACACTGAAAAGGAATCGTCACTGATACCGCTTCAGTACAAGGCAGACACCCTGGATGTTACTGTCATAAGACCGCTTAAAGATTGATTTACCGTTTTTTTTGGCTAATTTTGCGGCCAGTTACAGGATACGATGGAGAAGAAAGACATATTTGAAAGCATCAGAGACGTACAGAAGTCCTTACGCAAAGCCGATAAATACATACCCCAGGTTGAAGAACGCTCCATTGACCGTGCCGAAATCAAGGAAGCGGTCAAACTGTTCCGTCATGTGGTTTTCGGTAATTTCTTCGGAGCGCTTGACCTGTCAACCTCATTGAGCAGGCTGTATACCATCCTCTCTCATCAGATTGCATACATAAGCAGGATATTCAACGAGACTACCCCCTCTTGTGCCGAGGATACCGCCCAGCAGTTCATTGAGAGCATCCCTGAACTGCGCCGTCTGCTTGGAACCGATGTCAAGGCCATCTTTGACGGAGATCCCGCTGCAGTGAGTCATGAGGAGGTTATCCTGTGCTACCCGTCTCTGGTAGCCATGATTCATTACCGCATGGCGCACCGCCTGCTGAAGTTGGGTGTACCTATTCTGCCCCGCGTCATAACGGAACTTGCACATTCACTTACCGGCATAGACATCCATCCCGGGGCTGAAATCGGTGAGTATTTCAGCATAGACCACGGAACCGGTGTCGTCATAGGAGAAACTGCAATTATTGGCAATCATGTGCAACTCTATCAGGGAGTTACGCTTGGTGCCAAGAGTTTCAAGTTTGATGAGAACGGCAATCCCATCAACATCCCGCGCCATCCTATCATCGAGGACAATGTGGTTATCTACTCCAACACATCGGTACTGGGCCGCGTAACCATCGGACATGACACGATAATAGGCGGTAACGTATGGCTTACGCAGGACTTGCCGCCCCACTCCAAGTTCTTCCAAAACCGCGAGCGCTGATAGACTTTGGCTTTGGCTATAGCGTTGGCCCTTAAGCGGCCCTTTGGGCCGAAAGTTACGCACCGGATGGAAGCCAAAAGCCAATAGCTAAAAGCCAAAGTTTAAAAACAGCATAGCTATTTATCCAAAAAAGACTATCTTTGCAACTCGAAAAAAATAAACCAAAACCATATAATTATGACAATTGATCAATTCAATTTCGCCGGAAAGAAGACTTTCGTACGCGTAGACTTCAACGTTCCTGTTGATGAGAACTTCAACATCACCGATGATACCCGTATCGTCGCTGCAATGCCCACCCTGAAGAAGATCATCGCCGATGGCGGTCGTCTTATCATCGCTTCACACATGGGTCGTCCCAAGAAGAACCCGGATCCCAAGTACTCACTCAAGCACATCCTGAAGCACGTTTCAGAGTGCCTTGGTGTTGACGTTAAGTTTGCTGAGGACTGCGCAAAAGCACAGGAGCAGGTAGCCGCTCTTAAGGACGGTGAGGCTCTGCTGCTTGAGAACGTACGTTTCTATGCCGAGGAGGAAGGCAAGCCCCGTGGCATCGAGAAGGAGGATCCCGCATACGATGCAGCCAAGAAAGAGCTCAAGGCCGCCCAGAAGGAATTTGCCAAGACACTGGCCAGCTACGCCGACGTTTATGTAAACGACGCATTCGGTACCGCTCACCGCAAGCACGCCACCACAGCCGTTATGGCCGATTTCTTTGATGCCGACCACAAGATGTTCGGTTATCTGATGGAGAAGGAGGTTTTAGCTGTTGAGAAGGTGCTCAATAACTCAGTAAAGCCTGTAACCGCTATCATCGGTGGTTCAAAGGTTTCTTCCAAGATCACCATCATCGAGAACCTGCTTCAGAAGGTTGACAACCTGGTAATCATTGGCGGTATGGCCTACACATTCGTTCTTGCCAAGGGCGGTAAGGTAGGTAACTCACTCTGCGAGCCCGATCAGGTAGACGTTGCTCTGTCAGTTCTGGCCAAGGCCAAGGAACTGGGCGTAAACATCGTTCTGCCCGTTGACTGCCTTGCAGCCGATAAGTTTGACAACGAGGCCAATACTCAGGTTGTTGACAACAACAACGTTCCTGACGGTTGGGAAGGTATGGATATAGGTCCTGCTTCTGCCAAGGCTATGGCCGGTGTAATCGAGTCATCCAAGACTATCCTCTGGAACGGTCCTGCCGGTGTATTCGAGTTCAGCAACTTCCAGGCCGGTACAAAGGCTATCGCTACAGCCGTTGCCAATGCAACTGCCAATAACGGTGCATTCTCACTCGTTGGTGGCGGTGACTCCGTAAGCGCTGTAAAGCAGTTCGGTTTTGCCGATAAGGTATCTTACGTATCAACCGGCGGCGGTGCTCTTCTTGAGGCTATCGAGGGTAAAGTTCTGCCCGGTATCGCTGCTATCAAGGGATAATTCATAAAAAATTCCTATATTTGAAACCGCAGGGCGTCTGTCTCTGCGGTTTCTTTTATTATGGGTATAGAGGAAGACATAAAAAAGCGTGCTCAGCACATCAGGGAACTGTTGCTCAGCGCACATCTCAAGGAGGCGTTGGAGCAAATCCAGGCTCAGATGTCGGGCATATCGGACTGGAGCGCATCATCCCGTTTTGAGGACATAGACCGCTCTTACAGGTACATGCTGCAGTATTACAGCCAGGGTTCGCCCGATGAGCACCGGAACGAGGTCTATCGCCAGCTGGTGCGCCGCGCCCTGCTTCTTAA
>CADCLI010000106.1:5102-12511 GCA_902802285.1 uncultured Bacteroidales bacterium | reverse complement strand
GGCTATGCTGCCCCCGACGGTGTGGCATCGGACCGTCACCCAAAGCGCAAACCCCTGGCCGAGACCGTCCGCTACCTCTAGTACAGTGAACCCCGCCACATAACTCGTAGCGGGGTTTATTTTTGGTCATTCAGGTGGATATCTGTCACTTTGGTTTACGGCCGGCGCGACGCAACGCATCGGCAATGATCCATTGCAGCTGGCCGTTCACGCTGCGGAACTCGCTGGCGGCCCATTGTTCCAGGGCCTCCATCGTAGCAGAGTCCACTCTCAGCAGAAAGCTTTTTGAATCAGCGTCTTTAGCCATCTGTATGTGTTTTAGTTATAAAGAGTACCGGCGTTTACCACAGGTGCTGCGGGCTCGTCGCCGCACAGAACTACCAGCAGGTTGCTTACCATTGCAGCCTTGCGCTCCTCGTCCAGATCTACAACACCGTCTTTCTTAAGGTTGTCAAGAGCCATCTTTACCATCGATACAGCGCCCTCAACTATCTTCTCGCGGGCGGCGATGATGGCATCGGCCTGCTGGCGGCGCAACATTACAGCCGCAATCTCAGGGGCGTATGCCAGGTAGTTGATGCGGGCCTCTACAGCCTCGATTCCGGCTATTGCCAGACGGTCGTTCAGGGTCTGCTTCAGGGCCTCGTTGATCTCATCGGCACCTGAACGCAGGGTTACGTCATCGGCCGGGTTGCTGTTCTCATCGTAGTTGTATCGGCCTGCAACCTGACGCAGGGCTGCATCGGACTGGACAGATACGAAGTTCTCAAACGCCCTCATTGTAGAATTAAGAGTCGTGACACCGCCGGCAGTCTGACCGATGGTCTGTGAATCTATCTCAAACAGAGCCTTGTAAACGTCCTTGATCTTCCAAACCATTACCAGACCAATCATGATGGGGTTACCGCTCTTGTCGTTAACCTTGATGGCCTCGGCGTTGAGGTTGCGGGCGCGCAGGGATATCTTCTTCTTGGTGTAGAACGGATTAACAATCCACCAGAAACCGTTCTCGCGCAGGGTACCTTTATATTTACCGAAGAACACCATTGCGCGGGCCACGTTGGGCTCCAGCTGAACAAGTCCGCATGAGATCAGAATAATTGCCAAGAACAGGACAGGAGTGATGATTCCCGAATAAGAGAGTAGATAAATGTTTGTAAGAGCAATACCGGCAATACAAGCAAGAAGCAGAAGCAGTCCTATAAAACCGCTTACCTTAGTTCCTTTGAATTCAAATTCCTTTGTTTCCATAATCGTTATTGTTTTAATGTTGTTTTGATATCATTTTGATATCGCAAATGTAAGCACCTATTTTCAACCCGCCAAGCGTTTAGCGAATTTTAACAATTGACGCAAAGGGGTGACGCAAAGGGGTCGTTTAAGAATGCGTCACTTTTTAGAAATGACGCATTCTTAAACGACCCCTTTGCGTCACTCTATTGGTTTAGTAGGCTGCATATCCCAGCCGGTTATTGTAGAAAAATAAGGTATCAGGGCGTATGCCAGCTTGATGTGAGCCTTCCAGTTGGGGTGCCAGTCGGCGCCCAGCTCCCGGTCATTGTCCTGATGCACGGCCTGGAACATCCCGTCATAATAGACGTTACGGTAACCGCACTCCTCTACGCACTCGCGCACAAAGTCAAACAGCAGTTTGTCAACTTTGGTCGATACGCACAGGATGGGATGATCCTCTCCGTAATAATCCTTGATGGCCTTGATAAGACGCTTGTAGTTGCGCTTAAACGGATCACGCATGGGTTGGCGCTCTGTCGAAAAGTCGTTCTGTCCAAGATAAATCATTGTGATGTCAGGCTTCTGCTGGCCCGGCTCCCATTTGGGCTGACGGGCATTGTCAAACGTGCAGCCGTATCGGTCGGGCATATACCAGCGGGACTGACGGTCGCTGTCATCGTAATTACGCGTAATACCTTTGCCCGAATGCGATACCGTAATGAAATCGGCATCGAAGTAACGGGCCAGCAGAGCACAGTATGTCTTGGAAGTGTTTTGGGTCTCGGGAGTGTATCGGTTGCGCGCCACACTGTTCTCAATGCCGTATCCGCAGGTGTATGAATCGCCCACGAACTCAATCAGGCGCTCCTTTACCGGTGCCGCCTGCAGCAGTCCTTGATCGGTCATGAACTCATGGAAAGTAGTGCGGCCCTGATCGGCCTCGGTCCGTTTCTGGATTATCACAGTATGGCTGGCCTGCTTCTTGCCTTTCTTGCTGAAATCGGCACTGCTTACAATAGTGATCAGGGTATCGGAACTGTTGATACAAAGCACCTTATCGGCCTCGGCGCTCATATCACGGTCTATCCACACATTGAAATAATCCTTACCCGTGTCCGATGCACGCACGGCCAGGTAATCGCCCTGGAAAGAAATCTTGGCGTATGTGGAACTCCAGTCAAAACTCACGTCGCCGTCAGCCGCCAGGGTACGGCCCACGTATGTGATGCGACTGTCCGATGCCGGAGTACTCTGCACGGCGGATGCAGGCAAAGAGACCAAAATGGCAAGAATAAAGGTGATACCGGATATTTTCATAATGAATACTGGTTAGTAAGTTCAGTACGCAAATATACTCTTTTTAGTTATCTTTGCTGACCGATATGGAGAGTTTTCTGCAGATAGACGGACTAAGCAAGTCATTCGGCGACCGCGTGATATTTGACGGCCTCTCACTAAACATCAACCAGGGCGAGAAGGTGGGCCTGATAGCACGCAACGGCCAGGGCAAGAGCACCCTGCTGGACGTGATTGCCGGTAAGGCCGATTACCGCAGCGGCACGATAACCTTCCGCCGTGACATCCGCACCGCCTATCTGGTGCAGACCCCCGTATTCCCCAAAGGTGCAAACGTGCTGACCGCCTGCTGCCCGGAGTCCGATGAGGACAAGCTGCTGCGTGCCCGCCAACTGCTCACCAAACTGGGCGTACCCGATTTTGACAAACCCATAGACCAGCTCTCAGGAGGTCAGGCCAAGCGTGTGGCATTGGCGCAGGCGCTGATGCAGGAGCCCGATTTCCTCATACTGGACGAGCCCACCAACCACCTGGACGTAGAGGTGACCGAGTGGCTCGAGGACTACCTGACAGCCAGCCGCCTGACCCTGTTCATGGTCACCCATGACCGATACCTGCTGGACCGCGTGTGCAACCGAATCATAGAGATTGATGATTTCCGCGCCTACTCCTATCAGGGCAATTACAGCTACTATCTGGAAAAGCGACAGGAGCGCCTGGATGCCGAGTCATCGCAGCGAGAGAGTGACCTGAACCTCTACCGCCGCGAGCTGGACTGGATGCGCCGCATGCCCTGCGCCCGCGGAGGCAAGGCCCGCTACCGCAAGGAGTCGTTCCATCAGCTTGAGGAGCGTCTGCAGCACCGCCGTGATGAGCAGAGCGTGGCCCTGGACGTAAAGGCATCGTACATCGGTAAAAAGATATTTGATATTGAGCACCTTAGCAAGGCGTTCGATGACAAGATAATTCTCAAGGATTTCAGCTACATCTTTACCCGCTACGAGAAACTGGGTATAATAGGTGAGAACGGTGTAGGCAAATCCACGTTCCTCAAGCTGCTTTTGGGCATTGAGCAACCTGATAGTGGTGTGATTGAACGCGGTACCACACTCAAGATAGGATACTATTCGCAGGAGGGGCTCAAATTCCCCGAGGATGCCAAGGTGATTGACGTGGTGACCGCCATTGCCGATCACATAGTCCTGGACGACGGGCGCCGCATGTCGGCCGGGCAATTCCTGCAGAAATTCCTCTTTACGCCCAAGACCCAGTACAGCTACGTGAGCAAGCTGAGCGGAGGCGAGCGCCGCAGACTATATCTCTGCACCATCCTGATGCAGAGCCCCAATTTTCTGATTCTGGACGAGCCCACCAACGATCTGGACATCATGACCCTGCAGGTGCTTGAGGAGTACATTGCACAGTTCAAGGGCTGCGTGATAGTGGTGTCGCATGACCGATACTTCATGGACAAGATTGCAGAGCATCTGCTGGTGTTTGAAGGTGACGGCAAGGTTACCAACTTCCCCTCATCGTACAGCGACTACATGGAGTACAAGGTACTCAAGGAGGATGAGGAGAAAGCTGCCGCAGCCGCCGCGAAAGCAAAGCCACTGCCGGATGGAGGCCAAAGCCAACGCCAACGCCAAAGTTCACCAGGCGCCAAACTCACCTTCAAAGAGAAACGAGAGATGGAGCAGATTGAGCAGGAACTCCAGCAACTTGAAGAGGAGAAAGCCCTGTTAGAACAGGAACTGAACAGCGGCACCCTCCCCTACGACCAGCTCCAGCAGAAATCCGCCCGAATAGGCCAAATCATAGAGCGCACCGACACCATAACCATGCGTTGGCTCGAACTCAGCGAAAAGTGACGCAAAGGGGTCGTTTAAGAATGCGTCATTTAAGAATGCGTCACTTCAGTCTGTAAAAATCAATCTGGGCATAAGTGGTATTATTGGGATCTTTACCACGATCTTCAGCCTTCTCCATACGTATCCGGACAAGTTTTCTTCCTACTTGTCTGTATGTATATCTGAATAATCCCTCTTTGATGGAATCATATGCCGGCCCTTGTGCCACAAGATTGTCGTCTTTGTCAAAATAGGCAACTCCGTCTGTAAAGTCTTCATTGTAATAATGGAATAATCTGTTGCCTTTTAATGAGTAAATCATCTGCGTATTCTTAAGTGGGACAGCTTCAGGATCGGTTACATCGGTTCCTATATGAAACAGCCTTTTAAGTTTCTCGCCATCATACAGATATCCGTCTTGGTTTTCATTGTCATAGCAAAGTATTCTGCCAAAAGGACCTTTTATGAACACCTCCGAAAAGGCTATCGATATCAGTTCGTTTTTTTTATAAGGTTTGTAAGGAGCGCCCACCTTTTTATAAGAAACCGCTCTGGTAAGTCTTGAATTGGTAATCACATACCTACCTCTATTACCGGTCTCGCGGCCATTCAGAAAGATAAAACCGTTTTTTATCCTGCTGAATGATGAAACAGATACATTTTTCAACTCTAACGAGTCTGTAGGAATCAGGTCCAGGTCATATATTGTAATAATATTTTTATTACCAAAACCAAGCAGATACAAATGATCTTTATCGCCTGACAACACACACTGATTCCTTTTAACCCGTATCTGGTTTACCACTTTGCCTTTCTTGAGGTCAATCTTGGATAATCTCCTGTCCGATATCTCCAGTATAAATGCATAACTGTCAATAAAGTAAATATCACTGATCATTGTGGGAGCAGTATATTCATTATCAGATCTCAGGTACACCGTCTTTACCTTCCTGAAATAATCGTCAAAACAGAATGGCTCATTACACCTGTTTACCACAGGAATAATGTATTCAACGGCGGCTTTTTCTTCACTATCACAACCTGTTAAGGCCGATACTGCCAAACCGCAAATAAAAAGCACCAATGTCAGAATCTTATTTTTCATATTGCAAATATAGTGCAAGCCGAGAGGAGAAAAAAGGAACTTGTTCGTTTTTTATCCCGAGGCGCAGCCTATATTCAAAGCGAAGCTTTAAATTAGTGCAAGCCGAGAGGAGAAAAAAGGAGTTTACTCGTTTTTTATCCCGAGGCGCAGCCTATATTCAAAGCGCAGCAATAGCACAAAAGGCCACTTTCTGTAATGGAATAAAAAAACGGATATTTACCTAATGCGCAATTTTTTATATATTCGCAGTATGAAAAAGAGTCTTATATTACTGACCATCATGCTGGTATCCTGCACAGGAGCACAGCAGGGCGTTAACAACAGTGTGGCCGATGGCCGCAGGTACTGCAATCCGCTGCCTATGGTAATAGGTCCGGGCGGCAACGCATCGGGCGATGTATCGGTGTTCCGTGACGATGACGGCCGATACTACATGTTCTGCACCGGAGGAGGCGCCTGGCACAGCGACAACATGCTGGACTGGGAATTCACACCCGTACAGCGCGTGCCCGTGGCTCCCGATGTGGTCAAGTACCGCGGCAAATACTACATGTCCGGCAACGACTGCCCGCTCTATGTGGCCGACAACCCGCTGGGCCCCTACTCTGTCCTGGGCGAATGGGAGAACACCCCCGATGTGGAGGGCGGCTGGACCTGTTCTACTCAGGCCGCGGTATAAGCGGCATATTCGGAGTGCCTCTGGACCCCGACCACCTGAACCGTTTTGCCGATAAGCCCACCCCTCTGTTCAGTTTCAACCCCAATCATGAATGGGAGCGTTACGGCGAGATGAACGAGTACACCGGCGTGGCATGGATAGAAGGCCCATGGCTATTCAAGTACAAAGACACTTATTACATGCAATATTCGGCATCGGGCACCCAGTGGAAGACCTACGCCGAGGGCTACTACACCGCCAAACACCCGCTTGGCCCCTACACATACGCCGACAACAACCCGCTCCTGCGCAAGACCGACGGCCTTGTAACCGGCACCGCCCACGGCAGCGTGGTGGAAGGCCCTGACGGTGGTCTGTGGCAGTTCTACACGATAGTACTCTCCAACCCGCCCGGAGGCCGCCGCATAGGCATGGACCGCATAAACGTGGACAAGAAGGGACGCTGGTCCGTACAGATTACCGATACCCCCCAGCCCGCACCCGGAGTAAAGAGTGCCCGTGCATCGCTCCCTGTTACCATCAACAAGATGAACGCCATGAACGCGCTCTCCAAATTCTCGTCACAGCAGCCCGGCCGGTACGCATCATACGCGGTCGATAACTCCAGCGGCACGGTCTGGGAACCGGATCCATCGGACCCCGAGCCATCGATCACGATAGAACTGACGCCCGCCACCCGCTTTGACGAGGTCCAGCTGTTTGACGTGGATGCCGTACGCATTATGTTCAACGCCGGCGGCCGCCGCGGATTCGGTGGAGGCGGTGGTGCCGCAACAGTCTATAAATACAAGGTAGATGTATCGCTTGACGGCGAGACCTACACCACCGTCCTGGACAAGACCTCCAACACGGAGCAGCGCAACACCATATTTGAGGAGTTCAAGCCGGTAGAGGCCCGTTTTGTCCGCCTTACCGTAACAGAATGGCCCGGCGCACAGCTTGGAGTGATAGAGTTCACCGCATTCGGCCTGCCAGGCCGAACCGAGCCCGCCCGCGTGGCAATCCCGCCCGTAATAACTTACTAACCCAATAATCTTATGAAAAAATCATCTATTGTCCTTTTGTTGGCCGGAGTAGCCTTAGCCCCGACACTCATTGCCACCGTCGCCGTAGCGGCAGGTGACAGCAAGATTCCGCAGCGCCCCGACGGGCCTTGCGATGTCTATGCCAAAGGTGGTGCACCCTGCGTTGCAGCGCATTCAACCACCCGCGCTCTCTACAAGAACTCGCAGATTCGTGGTCTCTT
>CADCLI010000106.1:2368-5018 GCA_902802285.1 uncultured Bacteroidales bacterium | reverse complement strand
TCGGTGTGGTGCAGCCATCGGCCGGCGATCCCGGAGGTTATGCCGATGTCGCCGCACAGGACCGTTTCTGCAAGGACACCTACTGCTGGATAACCGTAATCTATGACCAGTCAGGCAAGGAGAACCACCTGCAGCAGGCTCCGCGCGGAGGATTCAGCGGCCAGGCAATGGGCGGATTCAACAACGTGCCAATGGCCGATTGGGCTCCTGTAACACTGATGGGCCACAAGGTCTATGGCGTGTTCATAACAGCCGGTATGGGTATGCGCTGGAATGATGCGCACGGCACCGCTGTCGATGACCAGGCTGAAGGCCAGTACTGGGTAATAAACGGCCAGCACTACAACACCGGCTGCTGCTTTGACTACGGTAACGCCGAGACCGACAGCCGTGACGACGGTGACGGCACGATGGAGACCACATACTACGGCAACCAGCCTTCATGGTATCACGGACAGGCTCCCGGCCCGTGGATCATGACCGACCAGGAGAACAACCTGGTGGGTTGCGTCAACCCCGATCCCAACGACAAGTACTGCGCCGACCTGCCCAGCATAAGCTGGCGTTTTGTGACCGCCACAGCCGACGGTGAGCCTCACCACTGGCGCTCCATGGGCGGCAATGCCCAGGGCGGTGACTTGCAGATAATGTATGACGGACAGCGTATCCAGAACCCGCGCAGCAGTTACGATCCCATGCGCAAGCAGGGCGCCATCCTGCTGGGTAACGGCGGCGACAACTCAAACGGATCATCGGGCACATTCTACGAAGGTGCCATGACCGCCCCCGGCACATTCCCTTCAATCGAGACCAACCAGAAGGTTCAGGCTAATGTGGTTGCAGCCGGATACGACGTGTCAATGCTCAGCATTAGCGCACCCAACAAGGTTGACAAGCCCAATCTGCTACAGACTTTCGCGCCCAAGACCACGCAGAACGTAATAGTTACATTCACCAACACCACCGGACGCCCCATCGAAGACCTGGAGCTCCGCGTGCTTACTCCCAAGCGTTGGAAAAGCGTGGCAGAAGGCACAAACAGCAAGACCCGCAAGATAGGTTATACCGTCGAACCCGGACAGACAGTAGCCGTGCAGTTTACCGTAACATCTGCCAGGAAACAGATCAATGCCGACCTAACCGCATGGGCCAAGTGGGACAACGGCAAAAGCCAGTGGCTCTGCTCCGAAAAGGTACGCAATGTCGAACCCGTCAAAATCAACGAGTTCCGGATAGCCGATGGCAGCGGCAACCAGACCAACTCATTCATAGAGCTTTACAATGCCGGCGAAAATGAGGTCAATCTGTCTGACTGGACACTGACACACCATGCCGTGAATCTGCCCTACTTCTCATCCATCAGGATTCCGTCCGGCACTAAACTGGCACCCAAGGGATTCTACCTGCTTGGCATAAGCAACTCCGGTCTCTCTGTCGATGCAAGAAAGGGTGACGGAACCATCTATGTACGTAGCATAGCCGGAATAGAAGCCGGTCACAAGATTACCATCGGTACCGGCCGTAACGCCGAGGAACGTGTCGTAGCCAAGGTCATCACTCCGCAACAAGGCCAGCAAGGACGTGGCGGAGCAGGATTCAACGGTAATCCCACCACTTTGTGGCAGCCTCTGCCCGAGGGTCCGGTCATCACCATCCCCGCAGGCTCCACCAACATCCCCGTTACCAGCACTGCCGGATTCCAAGTAGGCCAGAAGATGGCTATCGGATACGGTTCAACCTACCCCGCAGTCTCCAACTCACTTGAAAAGTATGAGGTTGTAACAGTTACTAAGGTAGGCAAGCCAGGTACGCAGGCTTGGTTATCGGCCGATGCCAGAAAGGGCGATACCAACATCAAGGTTTCAAGCACCCAGAACATCACCGCCGGCGATAAGATCCGTCTTGACATAGACTCTGAAGGCCACGGTGTTGAATGGGTTACCGTAAAGAGCGTAGGCACGCAGTCATCACGCAACACATTCAACGGCCCGCTCGGACCTAATGACAACCCCGGCACCGGTCTTGAGCTGGAAGCCCCGCTCAAGTTTGACCACTCCAGCAACATGCCGTTTGCAGTAAACGGAACCGGTATCACATTTGAGCCGGCTACCAGGTTTGACCATTCCAGCAACGAGCCGGTGCTCCCGCTGGTTTATGCGCTTGAGCTTGAGGAACCGTTGTCCAAGTCACATGCCATCAATGATGTGGTACTTGATCCCCAGGTCATGAATGCCGGCTATCACGGCAATATTGAAGCCGATCTGCTGTTTGGCGGTCCCGTCCTGGACGCTTCGCGAGGCAACATGACACTTCGCAACAGCAAAGGTCTGATAGCCGACGCCATGAATTACGGAGGTCTGGTTGACCCGTGGCTGGCAGAGGGCTATCACGCTGATGCCGGAGCCGGAGCCGAAGGAGCATATGCACCCGTTCCGCAGTCAGGCCGCGGACGTGGAGGATTCGGCGGATTCGGAGCCGCCCCCGCAGCACCTGCAGCCGGTCCTGATTTGAGCACAGGCCGTTACCCCGACGGTTTTGACACCGATGACAACAAGCTGGATTTCCATACCGGACAGGCAATGACCATTGCCGCTCCCATACAAGCCGGTTCGGACAATGTAAAGGTCACCTCCACACAGGGGCTTTCTAT
>CADCLI010000106.1:0-2343 GCA_902802285.1 uncultured Bacteroidales bacterium | reverse complement strand
AAGGTAAGGATAGCAGTGATAGGAACTGCCGGGGCCACCACGATATCGGCTGCAGCAGTCAAGGGAGAGACCAACGTTTCAGTGGCCAGCGCACAGGGATTCCAGCAGGGTCAGACTGTCTATATCGGCTCTGATGCATATGTAATCAGTGCTGTCAGGATGTCCCCGCGCCGTGGCGGTTGGGGCCGTCCGCAGCAACCCACCCAGCCCGATGTAATTACACTAGCCGCCGGTCTGAACCAGGACATTCCGGCCGGTACCTACCTGACTGGCAGCGGAATTACCCTGGGTGCACCCGTGACCGGGAATCATGGCGCCGGCGATGCATTCACAGCATCGGCAGCAACCCCCGGCGGACCTAACGTAAAGTAAACCAATGAACAGCAAATACGGGATATTGAGAAAGACAATGGTGGTACTGACCGCCATTGTCCTTCTTTTGTCCGTTATCCTGTGCATCCACTCCATCTCAGGACACGGTCTGATAGGCTGCAGCCAGGGCACAAACTGCAATCTGGTACTGGGCAGCAAGTGGTCATTCCTGTTCGGAATTATTCCGGTAAGCGCCCTGGCTATAGGAGCATACCTCACCCTGCTGGTTTGTATCCTCCTTATTAATTCAGAAAGCACCGCGCAGCAGGAAAAGGCATTCCTTTATAAAGCCATCCTGATGGTATGCGGAGCGGTAGCAGGCTGCGCCGTCTGGTTCATATACCTGCAGCACAGAATGATACATGCATTCTGCCCGTACTGCATGACAGCCCACGCGCTGGGCATAGTTTTATCAGTCCTGACAGTAATATGGTGTGTAAGGCAAAAAACAGGACGCATAGCGCTGAACATATCGGCAGGTATCCTGCTGGCCGTGATACTGGCTGTGGTACAGTTCTTTACTACACCCCGTTCCCTTGCAGAACGCGGTTTTACCTATGAGCAGTTGAGATACCCCAACCCTTCAGAGATGCCCATTGCAGGCAATCCCGAAGCCAAGCACCAGGTAACGCTGCTGTTTGACTGGCAGTGCTCCCATTGCCGCAGGCTGCACCTTCAGCTACCGGATGCCGTAGCCCGATTGGGTGACAGCATAGCCGTAGTCTGCTGTCCCATCTCCATGAGCCGGGAATGCAACCCCCACATGCCGCAAGGAATAGACAGATTCCGTGGTTCTTGCCAGTTAATGCGCATCGGACTTGCAGTGTGGCGTACTGACAGAAGCAGATATGCTGAATATGAGCAGTGGTTCTGGGGGACCGATATAAATGCAGCCTGGTATCCGCGTACGGTGGACGAGGCCACATCGAAGGCACAGGAACTGATAGGTCCCGAAGCACTTGACGCAGCACTCCGGGACCGTTGGCTTGACAAATATACGGATATAGTAAACGAATTGTTCGGCCGTACATCCCGGGGCACGGTTTCCGCGATTCCCCGTCTGATCTGTAACGGACACATCCTTATTCCGGAAGCCGATACCCCATCGGACCTTGCAGACCTGATCCTCAGCCTATGTATTTGAGTATCAGTTCAACTGCCTCAGACTCTGTCTTGTCATGCATTGAAATGACAAGGTCATAGTTGCGTGTGTCGTAACGGCTCACGCATCCTGTCAACCTCCTTTATGAACTTCTCTGCCTCATCCTTAGAGGTGATACCCTTCTGTTTCATGACCCTCTCGACACGGTACTCAATAGGAGACTGTATCCAAATATTAAGATGATTGGGATGGTTCCTGAATCTAACAAAACTGCAGCGTGCGGCTACCACGCATGACTCGGCATCGACAATAGCTTCCAGTATCTCCTGCTCCGTGCGGAATCTCTTGTCAGTATCATCTTTCTCCGGAACGGCAAACGACGGCAGGTTGTCATATATGGAGACGGCAAAACCGCCGTCCAACTCCACCATCCGCTTAAGATCCGGCCACCATTGGCGTTTTTTTGCTTTCAGGCGCTCTATTTCTTCAACATTAAGTCCTTTTTTTTCTTCGAGCGACTTGAGATGAGCCTTGTCATAAAAAGGCACACCCAGCTTCTGAGCCAGTAGCTTTGCCACTGTCTTTCCGCCCGAACCCAACTCACGGTTGATTGTAATGACAAACTTGTCTGATGTATTCATAAAAATGCAATTGGGTATTCTGTAAAAGCAAATATAAAGGAAATTTTCACATTTTTCAACACTTTGCCAAAAAAAGTGACGCAAAGGGGTCGTTTCTCTTTGCGTCATAAAAAATGTAAAAGGCGCATTAAGAAACGATACTAATGCGTACCTTTGCCCCCACGAATGAAAGGGGGTGCCCCAAGAGGGGCTGAGATCATACCCTTAGAACCTGATCCGGACAGTGCC
>CADCLI010000105.1:1081-8625 GCA_902802285.1 uncultured Bacteroidales bacterium | reverse complement strand
GTATTCAATTCTGTAATCTCTACCTCGGCAAAAGAGAAATTGCAGTGGTCAGAAATGTACTGCAGCGTTCCATCCTGACCACGGTAATCAGTATTGTAATCCGGATAGGACAGACGCAACTTAGTACCCACGGAGAGACCTTCGACGGAGGTCAGAGAACCGGAGAAAGTGGTATGCACTCCGCTCGTTTCGGCCGATAGAGTACCGATATTGGCAACGAGTGTGAGTTGCCCGTTATCCAGATATTTATGGACTACAACCGCATCACCTTGCGTCCATTCTGACTTGATTGTGCCGTCAGTGTTCATTGACAAGGCCTTTGTTGCGGCATCATTCTTTCCACCTGCCTCAACCTTGAGAGTCCAGACTTCTTGGGAGTCCGGTGTTTCTTCCTCTATATTCAATTCTGCTTTAGAGCATGAAACAAGCCCCATGCACAGTACCCAAAATGCAAGTTTAAAGTTATTCATATTGTCTTTATATTAGAATTCAAAAGGACCTTTGTACTGCGGTGCATCACCGGATGTGGTGAGAATTGTACCCTCTACTCTAATCTCTATAACATCTGTTGAAGGGGTTTCATACTTTTTTCTCTTGATTGATTCCATTTTTTACGTCTTAATTTTGTGTTATTATTTGCCTTAAAACAGAACTATTATAAAAACGGCCGCAAAGATACTAAATAGTATGTTTTAAGATACCAAACGGTATGTTTAATTGGAAATTTTTATTATTTATCTTTGCAGACAGACAAATACGTTAATCCGTTAAGATGAGAGAAAACAAGAAGGACGAATTGTTTGCCCGGACATTCACGCTGCTGCTAACCAACAACAGCGGCGACCTGACTCTTGAAGAAGTGGAGAAAGCCACAGGTTTTACGCGTGGAGCAATATTTTATTATGCCAAAAACAAGTTTGATTTTTTCCGCCAGGTAATCATCAGCGAGGTACTAGAAAAGCAGGACATCCACCGGAAAGTAAACTACACGGAGGGCATGACCTTAAAGGAGTTTATCCAGGCCTATCTGAACGGTGTTGTCAGCACCAAGGCGTACTATATGGATTCCGTCAGCAGCTCATTACCAGACAACCCCACCCACGCCTACCTGCTCCTGATCCTGCAGATCAAGCGCTACTACCCGGACCTTGGAGAACTCTACTACACCATCATGCAAGATGAAATTGCACTATGGAAAAAAGTCCTGACCGACGCAGCCGCCCATGGTGAAATAGCCAGCCGGCAAGACCTGGACACCGTTGCAGCCACATTTCAGTCTCTCTTTTACGGCTACGCATTCCACGCCTCCATAGGAAAAGAATTTGATCCCGCCGCCCTTGAAGCACAGATGATGGGCTACTACAAATCACTCTGAATCTTAATGAGAAGGCCTTAAGGTCTTCAGAAAGCAGACTCCTATTCAACCTTCCAGATGCATCGGCCGTCATTAAACCCTACTGCCGATATGTCAGAGAGGGCCTTGTGCTCTAAGCTGTTGCAGTGTGAGCATCCGGGCATATAGAACAGGTAACCGTCTGTGCAGGCCAGCACAAAACGGTCCATTCGGCTGTCGTAAGCCATTGACAAGGGTTGTTGCTCCAATGACAGGGTCTCGGCCCTGTCGGTATAGGTAAGGCTGCGCTCGCTCCAGATATTTCCGGCGGTTGATGTGAACACCGCTGGCATGCCGTTATCATAAGTTCCGGCTATGAAAATGCTGCCCGCCGATGCGCATATAGCGCTGAACCGCGTCGGGTCATAATAACCGCTGTACGTGAGATTGAAATCGAATGGTGTAAACGATTTGAAATCAGTTGTGTTATATATTATACCGTTTTCCGTAAGGATATAGGTCCTGTCTCCAGATTTGGCAATCCCTGTCACTTTATCGGAACCGCCTTTTATCTGACTGCGGCATAACCGGCCGGTCTTTCCGTTACGCTCCACTTTCATGACCGCACAATCAGGACTTACCACCAGAACCGAGCCTTCTGCCACCTCAATCCCTGCAATGCCGGTCCTGATATTCACGCTGTCCAGATGAACGCCTTCAATATCAGTCCAGTAAATCATTCCGTCAATGCAAGCCTCAACAAATCCGTCATTGTAGGGTTTGATATCCACAACCTTTGGCGGGGCGGCAGACAAACTGAAAACTGTCCCCCACCACATCAGTAATATGGCGGGGAACAGTTTCAGATAGTTTATAGGTCTGACCGGCATCAGTTATTATCTGTTCTTGATACGGAACCAGTCAAACCAGGCCTTGAAGGGAGCTGCCGGCTGCTGTGCCTGTGCAGCAGCCGGAACTGCGCCGCCACGCATGCCGCGCATGTTCTGGACTCCCTGGCATGCAATTACACCGGCCTGAATATCCTTAAGGGTAACATCTGCCTGAGCGGCCTGAATCCACTCCTTACCGTTTACAGAATAGAATGCGGTATAGACGCTGCCGTCCTTTTCAAGCTTGAGATAGATTGTGTTGTCCTTGACGCCGGCCTCAGCCAGATTTACGCTGGCTGTGCTCTTGGATGCGCCGTTCTCCTCAACATAGAGCTGGAGGCTGCCGGCTGCCGGTGCTGCCGCCTGCTGCTGTCCGCGGCGGAATCCGGCTGCGGTGTAGACAAACTTGACAAAATGGGCGTCATCCTGATAAGCCACCAGACCTGCGTTCTGGGCACCGGTAGGCAGAGCGCTTGTCTGCACTTTGGTATCTATGGTCCAGTCACTGTTGGCGCTCTGCAGGACCACGTTGGCTCCGTTGTCGGCAGCACCGTTTATATCACCTGCGGCTGCGGTTATCTCCAGTCTGCCGTCGGCCAGCAGTAGGTTGTCATCGTTGCGGCGCAGCACTTCCCACTGACGGGCCAGATTGTTGTTCTTGAACTCATCGCTTACGCCCTTGGTACCGAAATTCACATAGTAGATCTGGGCATCGCCGGTAACAGGCTCGGATACCTTTACGACGGCTGTTCCGGGCACTGTAGGAGCCTGACTTACATCAACCTTGACCTTCTGCGACTTGGCAGTAGCGCTTACCTGCGACGACATCTTGCCCAGCACGCTGAACTGCTTGCGTCCGGCCTTATAGATAGACTTGCTGCCGTTCTTGAGTGTGGCCAGTGACAGGTCGGCATTGACCTTTATTGAATAGGTGTCGCTCACGGTCTTGCCGTTATAGGTAACGCTTACGGTAACAGACGCAATTCCAGGACCAACAGCCGTAAGCTTTCCTGATGCATCCACTGTGGCCACAGACTCGTTGCTGCTCAGATACTTAACGGTAGCCTTGTCCAGACCTATGAACGAGTCATCGGTAAGGCAGGCAGATGTAACGGTCTGGGCGGTCTGGCCAATCTCCAGCACCGATACGCGGCAATCGGCCACAACGGTCTTGAGCTGCGGGGTGAACCTGCCGTTCATATTGGCCGATACGGTTCCGCGGATATCCTGCGACGAAGAGCCTATCTCAAACAGGTAACGGCCCGAATCATAGGTGATGCGGTCACCCTCCATATCCCAGAACCAGAGGTCGGCGCAGTCAATATCAATCTCAACCCGGCGGGTCTGGCCACGCGGAATGGTAACGCGCTTGAATCCTTTGAGCCTCTTGATGGGACGCTGCAGCGATGCCGGGCTATCGGGGGTCCTCACATAAATCTGAACCACCTCATCGCCGTCATAATCACCTGTATTCTTTACGTTTACGCTTACTGTTATCTTGTCATCAGGGGTGATTGAACTTTTGCTGATTGTAAAGTCCGAATACTCAAACGTGGTGTAGCTCAAACCATAACCGAACTCGTAAGATACCGGCTTGGTAAAGTACCAGAGCGTACGTCCGGGCTTGCCGTTTCCGGCACGCAGGGTATAGTCGGTAATGGGCGGCAGGTCCTTGACGGACTTGTACCAGGTGGCGTTCAGCTTACCGCCGGGGGTAACGTCGCCAAAGAGCACCATCGGAATGGCGGCACCCTGAGCCTGACCGTTGTAACCGGTCCACAGTATGCCGGGAATATTCTCCAGGTTCTTGAAATCCTCAACCTCTACGCATCCCAGAGTCTGCATCACAACCACAGTATTCCTGTTCTCCTTAGCCACTGCCTGAATCAGCTTGACCTGGTTACCGGGCAGGTTCAGGGTAAGACGGTCAGCCTCCTCGGTAGCTGTATTCTCATCGGTACCTACAAATACTATGGCTACGTCACTCTTACGTGCAGCCTCGAGCACCTCCTTATCTATCTCCTCATCCTGAGGGGCCTTGTAGACCAGATAGAGGGTCTGGGGACCGTTGTAACCCAGTCGGTTTACCTTCTCCTCCATCGGGGTGCTGGCGCCGTATACGCCGCCTACTCTCTTGCCCGATGCACGGGTGGCCTCAATCGTGCTGATAAGGTTACCCTCGGGTGAACCTACGTGAACCTCTATGATACCGCCCTCGGTGGGGATGTTGGCGCCGATGGTTATCTTATCCACATTGATCAGGTCAATGTTATCGTATGCTGTCCAGGAGCCGTCATCGATGGAGCGTACCTGCTCCTCGGTTCCCATACCGGAACCCACTGTGATGCCCTCGGACGATGAGCTGTACTTGGTGGCGTCATGATGTGTCTTGGTGCCGTCGGCCTTCTCAAGGTCAAAATAGGCCACATAAAGCAGGTTACTCTTGCTCTTGGTACTTCCGCCCTGAGCCAGGGTTACCTCTATATCCAGACCCTTGTCGGCTATATACTTACTGATACCGGCGTACGGGCTGGTACGGCTGGACTGCTCGGGACGTCCGGAGTACGGTCCAAGTTCCACGCGGTCAGCCTGCGGGCCAATCAGCGCGATGCTCTTTATATCATTAAGGCTGATAGGCAGGGCCTTTGTCTCAGTACCAACAATCTTATCATTCTTGAGCAGGACAGGAGTGCGTGTAGCTACCTCAAGCGCGATAGCCTGGCTGCGCTCTGAGTTTACTGTGCTGGCGGGGAAGTTTGCGTACGGCACCTTCATCAAAGGGTCAAATTCACCTGTACGCATACGTATAATGAACATATTGACCAATGCACGGTCCATATCGGCCTCTGTTATAAGGCCTTTCTCCAGTGCGCTCAGGGCGTAACGCTGATATACGCTTCCACAATCGGAGTCCACACCGGCCTTGAGTCCGGCAGCGGTAGCCTCCTCGGCAGTCTCCACGTAGTAGTGACCTGTGTAGATATCCTCAATGGCGGCGCAGTCACCCGTAACGTAACCCTTCATTCCGTATGTACGGCGGGCTATGGTGTCCAGATACAATCCGCTGGCCGATGTGGGCACATGGTTAACTGCATTGTACGATGACATGATTGACGGCAGGTTGTCCTTCTCAATCAGCTCCTTGTAGGGATAGAGGTAGAACTCGCGCATATCGCGGCTGTCCATGTTTGAACTGCCCACGTGACGGTCAAACTCACTGTTGTTGGCAAAATAGTGCTTGGCGCAGGGCACTGCCTTGATGTAGTTGGGGTCACTGCCCATCATGCCTCGCACGAATCCGCCGCTCATAACGGCTGCCAGGAACGGATCCTCGCCGTAGCTCTCGCCTGTACGGCCCCAACGCGGGTCGCGGATGGGCTCCACCACCGGGCTCCAGAATGTAAGACCTTTTGTACCGGTCTGAAATATGGCGCGGGCCTCATCGGCTATGACCGATGCCTCCAGCTCCAGCAGGTCCGGGTCCCATGTTGAGCCCAGAGCCACACTGCCGGGGAATGATGTAGGTCCCTGTAAGCCCACCGAAGCATTTGCTCCGGCAAGCACTCCGTGAAGAGCCTCACTCCATACGTTATACTGCTTTATGCCCAGACGCGGTACGGCAGCCATGTTGTTGCCCAGCAGGGCCTGTTTCTCCTCCAGGGTAAGGCGTGACACCAGATCCACGGCACGCTCCTGAAATGAATAACTTGTGTTTCTGTAAACCGGAACGGTCTCCTGAGCTGTCATCGGCAGTCCGATGAGTGCCAGAGCGGCAACCGCCAGGACTCTTTTCAATGATTTTTCCATACGGGTAGTTTTCTATGCAACATAAAATTCACAAATATACACTTTTCTTGCTTTTTAAGGATGCCTCTTTAAAATTATTGTAAATTTGCACACTGATACGGTGATGCCGCCACCCGCGGTGACGGCAGAGAGGGAATCCGGTGAAAACCCGGAACAGTGCCCGCTACTGTAAGGTCCACCACAGGAAACCTGCCGAATCATTTTTATTACAGGACTAAGGCTCCGGGACAGAACCGGTCCGAACTTATTTTATCAAACAAACTGTTATGCTAAAGAAGATCATTCTTTCTGTAGTATCTCTGTTCATGATTGTACCTGCATGGAGCCAAGTCACTGTAAGCGGCATAGTACTTGACTCAGAGACAGGTAAGCCCATACAGGGGGCAAACATACGTGTGGATCACAGCCTGTCCGGCACATCAACCAACAGCAAGGGGGAGTTCTCACTCCAGAACCTGCCACAGCAGGACAACTACCGCATCAGGGTAACTCATGTATCGTATCTGCCGGCCGACTATACCGCCACATCGGCCGACAACGGCATAATAATCAAGATGCAGGAGAGCTACATCAACCTTGGACAGGTGGTGGTAACAGGAACCGGAACACACCGCCGTATGTCAAACTCTCCCGTCCCTATCCAGGTGATAACCGCCAAGGATATCCAGAATGCAGGAGTGACTTCGGTCGAGGAGGCTTTGACGCGACTCATGCCAAACATCACCACAGTAACCAACGGCATGGGAACGTTCCTTAACCTTAACGGCACAGGTCAGGATTATATGATAGTGATGGAAATCTAGTAATAGAATGCCGTCTGAACCGTATCAGCGCATCAAACATCAAACGCATTGAGATTCAGAGCGGTGCCGCATCGGCCCTGTACGGAAGCGAAGCCATAGGCGGTGTGATAAACATCATAACCGATGACTCCAACAACGGCGTAGGCGTGACCAACTACACCCATTATACAAGCCACGGCCGTTTTACCGAGAGCATTGACGCCGACATCAACACCGGCAAGTTCTCATCAAGCACATCGTACCAGCGCAAGGAGGCCGACAACTGGCAGGTCAATGACATAGACGAGGAGGGTTACAAGACAGGCCGCCCAATGTCAGTAGGCTATATCCAGGACAACGTCAGCCAGAGTTTCACATACAGGTTCAGTGACAAACTGGATGTATCTGTCCGCGGCAACTACAATGTCTATGACACCCACCGTCCTCAGACAGCCAAGTATTTCAAGAAGTCATCCGATAAGGATACCGACGGCAACTACATATACAAGGAGACCCAGGCATACACATACGACCTCAACCATGTAACCTGGCTGTACGGAGCAAGCGCCAACTATATGATAAGCCCCAAGGCATATCTGGAGGCCGATTTCTACAATGACAACTTTACGTCGTCATACCGCTATTTCCTTAAGAGCGGCAGCCAGATGCCCGGTGACCTGCAGAAGCGCAAGGAGACCCATTACTATGACGGTAACATCAAGGCCATACTCA
>CADCLI010000105.1:0-1073 GCA_902802285.1 uncultured Bacteroidales bacterium | reverse complement strand
GGAAACTGACAACATAAGCTTTGAGAGCATGTTCACCGCAGCCGCATTCATACAGGACGAGCTTTCCATTACCGAGAACCTGCAGGCTGTGGCAGGAGTCAGATACCTGTACAACGAGAATTTCAAGAGTCATGCCACACCCGATTTCTCACTCATGTACAAGCCGGGCAGTTTCAGGTTCAGGGCATCGTGGGCAACAGGATACCGCTCTCCCACCCTGAGTCAGATATTTGCGACCGACCAGACCAAGACCGCCAGCCGTGCGACCGTTGGCAATCGTGACCTCAAGCCCGAGAAGAGCCGTTATGCATCACTAAATGCCGAATACGCCACCCAAAGGCTTTCTTTGTCCGTAACAGGCGTGCTCAATGACATTACCGACATGATCAACTACCGTGTCCTTTCCGATGCCGAGATCACTGCATTGGGATATGATGACCTGCACTCCGAATTCAAGACCATACGCCAGCGTGACAATATTGACAAAGCAAATATCAAGAGCATCAGCGTGAATGCCAACGTGTATGTAGGAGGCGGCATCAACCTGGCCGGCAGCTACATCTATACAGACTCCAAGGCTGAGAGTGACGGCAAGTCAACTCCGGTTGACAAGAGCGTAAAACACAGCGGCAACGCTACCCTGCGCTGGGACCATGACTGGGGCGGTTACCACCTCAACGTAAGCCTGAACGGCCACATGCAGGGCGAGCGCTACTCCAGCACATACGGATATGCTCCCGGTTACAGCCAGTGGGACCTCAACACCAAGCACACATTCCTTATCGAGGACTACATAATCGAGCCCGGTATCGGTATAGAGAATCTGTTTAACGAGCGTGACACCAGGCCATGGAACACCAATTTCTCAACCATCAACCCTGGCCGCTCGGTATATGTCAGCCTGGCCATCAGACTTAAGAAATGAGAAAGGGGGCGCTTGCATTACTGGTCTTGACCTGTACGCTGCCGCTTTCGGCACAGAACGAGACCACTCTGTCAGAAAAACTTGAAGAAGTTGTTGTGACAGCAACAGGCACGCCCCATACGCTTAAGGATGTTCCGGTCCAGACCGA
>CADCLI010000104.1 GCA_902802285.1 uncultured Bacteroidales bacterium | reverse complement strand
GGACTCTCGCACCATAAAAAACGCTAAACGTTTTTATGGCGCGAAATTCGCTCCTTATTTTATTTCGCTGTCGCGAAACTTTGCGCGAGACTAGTGGGATGGCAATGTCCTTAAAGCCAAACTGATTAACGTAGTAATTGCGATTATTGCAGGTCTATTGCTGTTTGTAATGGGATAGTACAACTACTCGTCCCGGTATTGAGTCGGCGTCTGTCCGGTGTGATTCTTGAAAAAGCGGAAAAAGAATGACTGGCTGGGAAAGTTCAGGCAGGCCGATATCTCCTTTATTGTCATGTTTGTGTGACGAAGCATGTTCTTGGCATCAAGTATGAGCAGTTCACTCAACCATTCCGGTACTGACCGGCCGCTTGCTTCCTTTACAATCTTGGAGAGATATTTTGGAGTGACGCACATCTTATCGGCATAGTAGCCTACCATATGTTCCTGTGCATGGTCGTTTATGGCCAGTTTGATGAACTGCTCCAGCATCTGGCGCTGGCGGGTGGTGCGGACTGGTGTCTCCATGTCCTGCCGGCGCTTGGAGTTGGCCAGAAAACCGGCAAACTGGTAGAATACAGATGATATGAGACCGCCAATACTCTCCTTTGCAAACTGATGATTTGTCTTGGCTATATCGAGTGCCAGATTGACATATTTGTGAAGCATGCCGGCTTCATCCTCCGAAAGATGTATGCAGGGGTCACGCAACACCTCGACCGCCTCTATCAGGAATTTGCTCGGGTTGATGCCGACATTGGTTATATAAGAGGTAGAGGCACAAATCAGGGTGACGCGCAGATTCTGGTCCAACTCTTCGGGCTGGGTAATCTTTACGATATTGCCGGGCGTTATCAGAAGCAACGTTCCGGTTGTAAGATGGTAGTCTGTCAGGTTGACAGAACAGTCCACCGATCCCTCTACGCAGTAAGCGGCAAGATAGCAGTCCACGCGGAAAGGATAGCGCAGATATGTATATTGCGGCTTCTCCTGGAGGCGTGAAATAAAGAAGTCATCACCGATGCCGAGTGATATGCCGGAAGGAACCATCTCCTTTATTTTGGATGGTGAAATCAGCGTTTCAGAGTATGTTTCCATCTTTATGTTCTTTCTTTTGTGCCAAAAGTAATACTTAATAACGATGATTGATACCTGTAAGTTGATATATTCGACCAATGGATACAAATAGTGATTAAATAGTTTGCTCCGGAACCATGTAATGGCACTAATTTTGCAACCGGATTTGAAATGAAAGTAATAACGATAGGAAAATATGAAAAGATCAGGTAGATTTCTGATTGCAGCGTGTATGATGTTGATGGCAGCTCCGACTGTCCGTCCGGTTGCACAGACCGTCCTAACGCTTGAGGAGTGCAGGAGTATGGCATTGGAGAACAACAGCCAGTCCAAAATGGCAAGAGAGAAGGTGGCTGCCGCCGAATATGACAGCAAGACTGCTTTCGCAAATTATCTGCCCAAGGTTTCGGCAACGGCGCTTTATCTTCACAACAGCGATAATATCAACCTTGCTAGTGAGGAACAGCGAAACTCGCTGTCCGGTATGGGAACGTCTTTGACATCGGGTATAAAGAACTCGCTCATGACAGACCCGGATTTCCTTTCATTGTACATGACAGATGCAACAGTAAAGAACACTGTTAACTACATGGTCAGCAAGATGTCAACCGCCGATGTGGCCGGAACTCTCAACAGTTTGGGACAGGATCTGTCAAATGACCTTACACTGGATATCCAGAATGTTTATGTCGGCGCTATAACCGTTGAGGAGCCTATCTATGTGGGCGGTAAGATTCGCGCATATAATAAGGTGACTGCTTACGCCAAAGAGTTGGCCGAGACTCAGTTGAGCGGCGAGGACCAGAAGGTGTTGGTTACGGTCGATGAGGCCTACTGGCAGATTGTATCGGTTGCCAATAAACTCCGTCTGACCGACCGGTATGTGGAACTGCTTCAGCAGATGGACAGGAACGTGGAGATAATGAAGAATGAGGGCGTGGCTACCGCATCGGACCAGCTTTCGGTAAGGGTAAAACTGAACGAGGCCCAAATGACCCAGATCAAGGCCCGGAATGGTCTGGCACTATCCAAGATGCTGCTGTGTCAGTTATGCGGAATGCCGCTGGACAGTGAAATAACACTTCAGGATGAAATGAACGAGACTCTCGACATTCCGGTCGAAGAGGTCACATATTCTCAGGAGGACCTTTATGAGAACCGTCCTGAACTTAAAAGCCTGCAGCTGGCGGTCAATATGTATGACCTTAAGTCAAAGATAGTACGTGCCGACTATCTGCCTACCGTAGCACTGATGGGTAATTATCTGATAACCAACCCTTCGGCCAGCAATGGTTTTGCCAATGATTTTCACCGTATGTGGAACGTGGGCGTTGTGGCCAGGATTCCGGTGTTTCATTTCGGTGAGGGCTTGAACAAATACCGCAAGGCCAAGTCGGACGTGATACTGACTCAGTATCAGCTGGATGACGCCAAGGGCAAGGTTTCATTGCAGGTAAACCAGTATGAGAAAAAGATTGCAGAGGCCGACTCCCGTCTGGAGATGGCGCTCAGGAATATGGAGAATGCCGAGGAGAACCTGCGCGTGGCAAACATCGGATTCAAGGAAGGCGTTGTGGAATCTTCGATTGTACTCGCTGCTCAGACAGCCTGGCTGCAGGCACATTCCGAGGAGATTGACGCACGCATTGACCGTATAATGGCAACAGTATACCTGCGTCAGGCTACAGGACAGCTTAAGTAATTAATCCCATAGAAACGATAAAAACATAAATATATGGACAACAAGACACAGAGAATGAACATTGTGCTGTCATTGACAGCATTTGCAGTGGTGATTGTGATTGTATGTGCGGTGGGTATCTATACATTCAACCATCGTGAACCTGAGATTGTCCAGGGACAGGCCGAAGCCAGTGAATACCGCGTATCGAGCAAGGTTCCCGGACGTATACTCAAGATTCTGGTTCATGAGGGACAGCAGGTAAAGGCCGGCGATACCCTGGCAATTCTTGATACCCCTGATATCAACGCCAAGCAGGCTCAGGCCGAGGCTGTGCTCAGTGCAGCCACGGCCCAGAACGCAAAGGCTCAGAAAGGTGCCCGCGAGGAACAGATACAGGGCGCATATGAGTTGTGGCAGAAAGCCAAGGTGGGTCTGGAGATATATGAGAAATCATATCGCCGTGTNNNNGATGCCGCAGTTGCCACCGAGAGGGCTGCCAAGTCACAGTACGATATGGCTGTGAACGGTGCCGAAAAGGAGGTAAAGGAGATGGCTGCCGCCCAGATGCGTCAGGCCGAGGGCGTTGTGGCCGAGGTAAACTCATATATAGACGAGACAGTGCTGACCGCATCACTGGACGGTGAGGTGAGCGAGATATTCCCGATGGTTGGTGAGTTGGTGGGTACCGGTGCCCCGATCATGAACATAGCCGTTATGAGTGACATGTGGGTCTCATTCAATGTCCGTGAGGACCTGTTGCAGGACCTGACAATGGGTGCAGTGCGTGACGCATACGTCCCGGCATTGGACAAGAATGTGCCGGTAAAGGTTACATATATGCGTGACCTGGGTTCATACGCCGCATGGAAGGCCACCAAGGTTAACGGTCAGTATGACCTCAAGACTTTTGAGGTGCGTGCCGTTCCGCAGCAGAAGGTTGAGAACCTGCGTCCCGGAATGACTGTAATCATTGACAGAAAGTAATATAGCCATGAGTGGAACAAAGCAAGGATTCTGGTCTATAGTAAGGCGTGAGATTGTACGTATGCAGTCTCGTCCCCTTTACGGGCTGAGCATGATATTTGCACCGCTGTTCTGCTTTGTATTCTTTACCTCTCTGATGAGGGAGGGACTGCCCGAGAGCCTGCCGGCCGGAGTGGTCGATGAGGATAATACCCCGGTATCGCGCTCCATACTCCGCAATCTCGATTCCTATCAACAGACTGAGATAATAAGGCAGTACTCCAGTTTTGCCGAGGCACGTGAGGCTATGCAGAAGAATGAGATCTACGGATTCTTCTATATACCCAAGGGCACTCAGGAGAAGGCATCCAGCCAGGAACAGCCCAAGATCTCCATATATACCAATGCCACATACCTGATACCTTCGTCCCTTCTGTACCGTGACATGAAGACCATGGCCACCATGGCGTCGGCGGCGGTAGGGCGTGAGGTGCTGCTGGCCAAAGGCGCAAGCATGGACCAGGCTATGGGATTCCTGCAGCCAATCAAGATGGATATGCGCCCGCTGGGTAACCCGTGGCTCAATTACAACGTCTATCTGAGCAATACCATGCTGCCGGCAGTGCTGGCGCTCATGATACTAATGGTGACCTGTTTCAGCATACATACGGAACTTAAGGACGGTACCTCAAGGGAGTGGCTCTCCATGTCCGGTGACAACATTCTCAAGGCAGTCAGTGCCAAACTGTTCCCGCAGACAATGGTGTTCTCGCTAATGGCTTTAATATATCTTGTGATTCTCTACGGATGGTTGAGTTTTCCGCATCACAACGGTTTCTGGCCTATGTTTGCGGCTGCCGAACTGCTTATTCTGGCATCGCAGGGATTTGCGGTGTTCATGGCATCGGCTATCCCGTCGTTGCGTTGGTCACTCAGCCTGTGCACACTATGGGGTGTGCTATCCATTCCCATCAGCGGATTCTCATTCCCGGTAATGGGTATGCCGGCCCCGTTGCAGGCACTTTCCTATATGTTCCCGCTCCGCTATTATTTCCTGATTTATGTGGATCAGGCTCTAAACGGAATACCGCTTGTCTATTCGGCATGGTACTATGTGGCTATGATGGCATTCATCATCCTGCCGCTTGTGGATATAAGCCTGCTGCGCAAGGCGGCTCATGAATATACATACTTACCTTAATTGAATGATGATATGTGGGTGAAGAATCTGCTTGATGTATGTGGAAAGGAACTCAGGAGAACCTTATCTGATGTAGGTGTTCTGGTGTTCTTTATTATAGTGCCGCTGCTCTATCCGTTGCTTTACGCCTATCTGTACAGCCGTGAGGTGGTCCGCGAGGTGCCGGTTGTGGTGGTGGACGAGTGCCGTAGCGCTACCAGCCGTGAGTTTCTGCGCAAGAGTGACGCCACTGCTGACCTCAAGATAGTGTCATACTGCTCGGATATGGAGGAGGCCCGTAACCTTATGCACCGTCATAAGGCATACGGAGTGATACATGTGCCTGCTGAATTTGAACGCACACTTTCCGAAGGTCGTCAGGCTACAATCAACCTGTACTGCGATATGAGCGGCCTGTTATATTACAAGGCCATGCTGAGCGGATGCACCATTGTATCGCTGGATATGAACCGTGACATCCAGATGCAGCGGCTGTCGGGACTTTCGGATTGGGAGAAGGAGGCCATGACCATGCCTATAGAGAATGAGTATGTGACCATGTTCAATCCCACCAACGGATTCCAGACGTTCCTTATTCCGGCGGTGCTGATACTGGTGCTACAGCAGACTCTGGTGCTTGGCGTGGCCATGCTGGCCGGCACTGAGAACGAGCGCCGCAGGAGTGGAGCCCTAGTGCTGGGGCAGGAGTATGGCAATCCCATTGTTGTCCTGGCAGGTAAAGGACTTGCCTATCTGCTGGTCTATGGCTTTACCGCTACATATGTACTCTGCTTTGTACCTTGGCTGTTCCACATGCCTCAGTTGTGGCAACTGCCTACATTGGTGGCGTTTGTAGTGCCGTTCCTGCTGGCAAGCATATTCTTTGCCATCTGCATATCATTCTTTGTAAGGGACAGGGAGTCCTGTTTCCTGCTGTTTGTGTTCGTGTCCGTTCCGCTCATATTCATGAGTGGCATATCATGGCCCACATCAAACATGCCGGCATTCTGGAAAGTGTTTGCGCAGTTATTCCCGTCAACACACGGAGTGAACGGTTTTGCCCGCATCAATACGGCTGGTGCATTGCTTCAGGATGTAAGGACTGAGAGCATAACTCTATGGATTCAGAGCGGAGTCTATTTCATGCTCTCCCTGCTCATCTACGAGCGCTTGTACAGGTCGGACAAGATGCCGGGTGCGGAATTTATCCTTAATATCCGTACCCACGTGCGCAAGAACCTCCGTGTGGCTGTACGTGATGTCGAAGAAGTACGTCAGGACTTGAAGGAGAAGGCCGGTAAGCTCCGTAACCGTGGAAAACAGGAACCTAATTAGTGAGAGTAGAGAACTTTCCGGTGACCGTTTCGGAATAGGTGACTGATACTGGAATGTGAGGTGCTGCCGCATAGGTCAGTTCGGCAAACAGGCCGTCCTGACCTTTTTGTATTGCCCTGACCTTACGCAGGTTGACGTAATAGGAGCGGTGGCAGCGGACAATGTTGTTTGCCTCGCATATCTGTTCTATGGATCGCATGGAACTGCGCAAAGGAAACCTGACCAGTTTGTCATTGTTCAGATAGCAAATGTTTACGTAGTTGTCGGCGGCCTCAATGTACAATATGGCATTTGCAGTGACTGCCAGTTTGAGTGATTTCTTGTCATCCAGGAAAGGTAGAGTGCTGTCTTCGCGGCCGATTTGCCCGGTTGCGTATTTTTCTATTGTGACCTTATCCTTGGCCAGACGAATGTCCCTGTCCTTGATTTCGGCGAGGAGTGCTATTATGACATATGGGAATACCAGTATAGAGAATGTTATGATGAATAGTTTGGGTAGCAGTTCCATATATAGCATGGTGCGGTTGTCCATCAGCCATACGAACAGTGTGCAGAACATCGCTATAGCCAGACCTTCCAGAAGCTCCCAGATGATGAATCCGGTATAGTTGATCTGATGCTTGCTCCTGACAAGAAGCATTGAGAGACGGCTTATAAGTGTAACTACAATCTCTATTGAAGCCATAATGGCAGCCCTGAATGCCAGTTGGTCTTGGGTTACCTGCATGAACGTGTCCAGATGATATGGCTTGGCTCCGATAAGGAAGAAGAAAGCGTATAACGGAATAAGCAATATGTAAGTTGCCAGGGTATTGCCTTTGAAATATGAGTCTGGAATCTTATGCATTTTTGTAGACTGTTTTGAGCTAAGACTGCAAATATAGGGGTAAAATTCTATCCCACATATAAAGGGACTAATTTTTTTTCATCACAATTCTACCCCTCTATTTTGATTTTAACCCCTAAATATCCGATTTAGTCACTCTGTATGCCCGTATATCCCTTTAATTTTCACCCATCGGACCATGTATGTATCTTTGTGGTGAAAAAATTCTGAGATATTCGGTTTATGAACAAGATATGCGCTTTTGGAGATTCGGTTATGAAGGGTATAGTCGAAGACTGTTCCCGGGTGGCCGGCTCCGTTAAATATATGATAAGCAATCTTAGCTTTGCTGAGATATGCAGCTCCCGTCTGGGACTTGATATAAGGAACTATGCCAGGTTCGGCGGAACCATCAACCAGGGCATGGACCTTGTAGAAAAGCATAAGGATGATGTATCGGATTCACGATACTGCGTAATAGAGTACGGTGGTAATGACTGCTCTTATCACTGGGATGAGATTTCACAGGATCCCGTGTCGGTCCATAACCCTCTTACCATGCTGGGCGATTTCCGCAGGCAGTATTCGGCTATGATTGACGGGATCTGTAAGATCGGTGCCAAACCGGTTCTGCTTTCACTCCCCCTGATTGACAGCGAGCGTTACTTTAAACATATTACCAAGGGCCTGAATCCCGCAATATGGCAGTGTGGAAACTGGGTGCAGCCAAGGGAGTTCCCGTGATTGACATCACATCGCCTTTCCTGGTAAGGAAGGATTACCGCGATTATCTGTGCAGTGACGGTATTCATCCCAACGAAGAGGGTCACCGTATCATTGCCGATGCCATTTGTGATTTTGTAAATACAAATAAAAACTTCAGGATATGACTACAATCTGTTCATTTGACTGCAATCAGTCGGCTGTCAAGAGCATTGCCGGCGATGTTAAGCCTATTGCACCGGTTGACGGCAAGTGGGTTGAAGTTTCACCCAGAGTATTCGAGGATCGCGTACGTAACCTTGCTTACGGACTTATGGTCCGTGATTACCGCAGGGATGAGTGTGTTGTATTCAGCGGCTTCACTGAAGAGATGAAGCCCTTTATCAAGACAGCATGCCGTCTTGCACATATAACTCCCAATTTCAACGAGTCGGCCGACGGCCCCAGACTCTCTGTTGACGATGTGGAGTATCTGATGCTCATTGGCGGTACATGGTCACGCAAGTACAAGGCTTCGGTTGACCGCACGATAGCACGTATTATTCTGGGTTGCTGATAATACCAGGCAAATTAAACCTTTATTCATTCAGCGGACGGTAGAAATGCCGTCCGTTTTTTATTTCCGGATGGAAGATTGATATAAAATCACCAAGCAGCATCTCGGGGTGGAATGAACTCAGTTCAAAATAGGGCACCTGATTGACGTCACATACCCATATGTTACGCTCCCTGAATGGTTTGAATGATGCGTATGACTTAAAATCAGATTCAAGCAGACTATATGTGAGAGGTACCGAACTGCTGTTTTTGAGCAGCCATACATCGGCATCCTGAGCCTTCTCATAAACTGTCTCAAATGAGAGCGGAACCGAGCCGCTGTTATCGTTGTCGGCAAACAGATACAGTGCGCCGGCATCGGCTATCATACGTCCTATGGTGCTTCCGCCTCCCGCTACATACCAGGCTGATCCGCTGCGTGTATCCAACATAACACGGGGGCGTGACGCTGTTTTGGACGCGACTTCCTTAAGGCGGTTGTAATCAGTGCATACCTTACTGTATAAGGAGTCGGCTATGGTGGCGGCACCGAACAGACGGCCGTAGAACCGTATCCATTCGGCACGTGAAAGAGGTGATGTCTCCATGTAATCGGCACATTCCAGCAGGGGTATTCCCAGTTTTTCCAGCTGGCCGTAGCCGGTCTGCTCAAAAGGAGATACCATTATGGCATCGGGATGAAGTTCCATTATCTTCTCAACGGTGGGATACATGCTGTTGCCGCAGTCGGCAATGGTTCCGTCGGCCAGGCGTGCGCGGATAAGGGAGTCCGATATATACTCGGGCTCGCAAACTCCCGCAATGCAGTCCTCCACTCCCAGTTCGACCATCAGATGTGCCAGACTGTTGGTCATAACAACCACACGCTTGAGCGGAATATGTACAGTATTGACATTGCGGCTGAACCTGTAATCAGTATCTGTAGAATCAGTGAATGTATATGTGTGCAGCAGAGTGCCCTTTTTCCAGGGGTTGGCTATGCGTACGTGATAACTGTGGGCTGTTTCCTGTACCGATATGTGGCTGGCCAGCTCCATTATACCACCGTCAGCATGGAATTTTACGCCTCCGTTGCAGGCGCTCAGTAGTGCCGCGGTTATAAGTATGACTGATGCTTTCCTCATTTGTCTGTTTGGTTGAGACTGTAAATTGCCGATACCTCAGTGGAGAGTTCGCCGGTAGTGGTGTTACAGCCTATCACTCCGTTCTGTATCCTTATGAAATCTATGCCAGCAAGATTGGCCGGCGTGCCGTCAGGGTTGACCGCCCAGTCAATATCGAATGCCGAATTCTCAAGGCTGTTGGGTTTGTTGTCAACGTATCCGTATTCAAACGATGAGAACACATACTGGTTGTTCTCAAAACTTGCATTGTCCGGCAGCAGCGTGGCCGTGAATAGTATGCTGCCTGACTTTCCGTCCGATCCCTTCCATGGTGAGTCTCCGTTATCTGCAGTAGGTTTAATGTAGAGGATAGTATAGTCCGGAGCGGACCTGCCTTCTCTCTGTTCTGATCCCCAAATCTCATACCAGGCATCATCGGGCTCTCCGTTGCCGTTGGTATCGGCACTTACCCAGACTACTCCGGGCTCGGCATTGCCGTTGTAGGCGTTTCCGTCAATCCTGAAATCAGGTCCTTCCTGATTCTGGACCGTGGCGTTGAATCCGACGGTAATGTATCCGCCAAAGGCTCCCAGAGTTACCATTCCGCCCGATTGCAGGGCATTGAGGCACTTGGCTGCCATGCTTGCAGCATCATCGCCCGGCTCATATTTGGGCAGCAGGTTTACGAACTGTCCGGGAGCGGGCATGTACTCGAATACTCGGTCAATGTCTCCTATTATCTCCGGCTCGCCCTGATACCGGGTCAATGATACGGTTTCATCGCAGAATACAACCGTGTTGGGGTTTATGCCTATACCCGGTACGCGGTACAGCAGGCGGCCTTCAGGGCTAAAGCATAGTAGTGAACCCGGTGTTACGTAATCCATTGCGTCGCATACATATACCTTGTGTGAGGTAGGCTCCACCGTTATTGAGTAGGGGCATTCCACGCGGGTGCCGTCGGTTATGAAATCGGAGTCTGTGACCTGCCCGGTTGCCAGATCCAGTATCTGTATTGTGCCTCCCGCTCCGTAACCATAGAACCAGGCCTTACTGTCAACTATGTCCATGCTCAGGATGGGGATGTCAAATGTAGCCGTAACCTGATCTGTCTGCGTGTCGATGCGGTGCAGGCGGCTGTCATAATCCATTGTGCCGTAATCGAATATGCCTCGGGATACCACGTAAACATTGTTTCCGTCGGCGTAAATGGAACCCGGGTTCTCACGCACGGTTATGCGCCTGGTCTCGGTAAAGGTGCTTATGTCTATTACAGAGACCGTGTTGTCGGGATTCTGAGTATCCAGACCGCCGGAGTTTGAAACATACAGTTTGCCGTTTGCACAGCAAATTCCGTCGGGATTCCGGCCTACTGTGACAGTGGCATCGGCCTGCATGGTAAGGGTGTCAATGCGGGTCACGGTGCCGTCAAAGCAGCATACGTAGACAAAGCCTCTGTTTGCGGTGAGACGGCGGGGTTGTGATGCCACACCGCCCCGTTGCAGTGGAATCTGGCTGACGGAACGGCATGTTGCTGCATCCAGTATCTCAATCGTACTTGATTCCGATACCGCTATATAGAGACGGCTTCCATATAGGAGCATATCATTTGCCGTATCTCCTATGCGGCGGCCGTTCACTTTCTCAAAACAATCAAATGAACGGCCTGTAGATGAATTCCATGAATCAGGTTGTCCAGTCCCGAAATCTATCCATGCCAGGGTGCTGTTGTTCTGGTTGAAAAGGCCCTCGCTAAGGACATAGACTCCTGTATGGCCGGCATCAGCTATCACCTGGTTCTGCTCAAGCAATACGGGCTCCGGGTCACACGCCAGTGTGATCAGAATTAGAGGCAGTAATATTGTCTGGTACTTTCTCATATTGTTATCAATACAGAAAAACGGACCTGAATGCCGGGCATAGGGTAGTTACGTACCAGTTCATACCGGTTATTTGTAAGGTTTATGAATTCGGCTTTCAGGGTCTCTTCAAACATATTTGATGTGAATGTTTTCCAGATGGAACATCCTATCTCGTAATAAGACGGCATGAGGTATTCTGGACCGTTGTAGCCGTTGCAGAAATAATCTCCGCTGTAAAGCAGGTTGAGGCTGGCGTTAACGTATGGAGTCTCTATCCAGGCTATGGCAGATGCGGAGTGCCTGGGGGTATAAGGAAGCTGGTGGTTCCATGTGGAGCTGTTGCTGTCTGATTTGTCCATGGAGCGCTGGTATGTGTATGAAACCATCACGGAGGGTCGTACCAAGCCCTGCAGTGAGTGAAGTTCAAGGCCGGTCTCCAGTCCGTGGGTGGTTACCAGTCCTATGTTTTTCATCATCCATACCGCGGTGTTCTTGCCGGGTACTGCCATGATGCGGTCCTTTACGTTGCTGTTGTAGGCATCGGCATAAATGGAGTAACGTATGCCTGCGGCCTCGTTTTCAATTACTATTCCGGCCGATGTCACCGATGCCCGTTCGGGACGGAGGTCGCGTCGGCCTATCTGCTCAAAGTAGAGGTCGTTGAAGGTGGGCAGGCGCAGCGTGTTACTGTAAGATGCCCTCAGGTGGAGTCCTGCGGCGGGCCATACTGTCCAGTTGAGGCCTGCTGTGGGTGAGAGGTGGTTGTAACTCTCGGCTGCCTGGCGCAGGATTGTTTTTTCTTTTGTTATTACGTGATTGAGCCGGCCGGTAACGGTAATCCGTTCGGATGCGTATTTGATGGCGGCGGTGCTGTTAATGGTGTATCGGGTGGGGCGGGCCTGATGGGCTCCGTTGCCGTCAAGACCAGACAGGCGGCCGTCCACGCCTGCTGATGCCGACAGGCAGTCTGCTATGCGATACAGTGCAACGCCCGACAGATACCCCTCCTGCTCGGTATAGCGGTTATCGGTCCTGCCCCGAGTGTTGCTCACTTTGGGGTCTAGGTAGCGGGTGTATGTTATGCCGTACTTGGCATTGAAACGCAGGGTCAGCCGCTGGCTGACGAAGGTTGTAAGTGTGGATTGCACAAACCCGTTGCGGTTCCAGAGGCGCTCACGGGCGGCATTCTCATTGTAAAGGATGTTGGCCGGCAGTCCCTGCATCTCCATGGAGCTTGCTCCATTGTCCTGTATGTAGGGGTAGTTTCCCTTTGTGTTGAGCCATTCGGCCTGCAGTGATACGGTGTTGTTTTGACCGGCTTTGAATGTGCTCTCTGCCTGGGCCGACAGGGTGTTGAAACTTCCGTATTTGAGTTGTGCGCTGTTGCGCGATTTGCCCTCTTCAAGTTGTGGCAGACCGGTGTTTATGCTTATTACTGCGGCTTGTGCGGCAAGCGATGCCGGTTGCAGCAGGTCATTGTCGGGACCGCTTACCATACGCACGGATTCTGCCTGTGATGCGGAGAACTTGCCCAGGTCTATCTGTCCGGTCTGGTTATCGGTAATGATTATGCCGTCGTAGGCAACGGCGGTGTGCGATGCTCCCAGTCCTCTTACCGAAACGGTCTTGAGACCACCCACGCCTCCGTAATCCTTTACGGTGGCGCCGCTCATGTATTTGATTACGTCCGATACCTGCAGCGTGCCGGTGGCCTGCATCAGTCGGGCATCGGCCCTTTTTGAAACAGATACCGCACCCGGGCTGTTTGTGCGGTCACTTGTTACGGTTACCTGCGGAATGTCTTTTGTACGCATGGTGTCAGATAAAACCTGACCCTGTGTCTCCAAGTGGAAACACAGGGTACAGATTGCTATCAAACAATATTTTACGTCAAAAGACATCTTACATGATTACTCGGTTACAGTGAGCTGGTCCAGGCAGAAATAGGCAGGAGTGTTCATGCCATAATTGCCATTGTCAGTTGATGAGAGCGCAAACTGTATCCTGGTTACCTTACCCAGTTTGCTCAGGTCAACTTTCTGCCATGTGTTTACGACATTCTGACCGTCTGCCAGTATAAATTCAACCTTTCCTGTCTCTGTGGTACCGTTATAACCGGTTATGGTAAGAGTAAACTGGTCTGTTTCGGTCCACTGCTTGACCATTGGGACATCTCCGCCGTCATTATGGTTCTTTATGGCATGAAATGCATACGTGCTGTTGGTTACATAGCATTGCTTGGCATTATAGGCGTTGCCGTCCTTGAATGATATCTCTGCGGCCAGACCGCCGTATGCAATGCCGCCGGTGTTGGCGGTAAAGTAAGCATTGGTCTTTACACCCTTACCTGTGATGGCCGACAGGTTGGAGTAACCGGGAGTGGTCACATCAGTTGAGTTTGTGTAGGTGAAACCCTCACCCATGCCCCAGTCTCCGAATGAGTGTGTCAGGACAAAATTGTCAATTGTTATGTCCTGTCTGAAATAGTACCCTGAAGCGACGGACCTGTCTGTGCCAAGATATAAGGAATCCGGCTTGCTCAGGCTGATGGAAAGGGTGTATGACTTTACATCATCGTCATCCTTGTCGCAGGAAGTGAACACAAAGCCCATAGTGAGGGCAATCAAAGCAAATGATAAAACTTTTTTCATTGTAGTTATTGTTAATAAGTTACTGAGTCCCGGCAGTTTTATAACGTGTCTTGCAGGTCTTCTGACTTACCCCGGTATGTCCGCCTTCCCGGCTTTGCAGCCAGTGGCACTTGTGGTGATGGACATCCCTTTTTGAGGGCTTACAGCAGCGGGTCTGTTCAGGACTTACACCTGATTCCCTTTTGATCCTTTACCCTGAAAGGGTATCGGAACAAGACGTTGCAAAATTATCAATAATCAATTATCAAATATCAATTCCCAACGATTATTTTTGCATTGTAAAAATTATATCATGTCAGAAGAAGCGAATCTGGTGAAGGACCTGGCGCTGATACTTATATCCGCCGGAGTATTTACAATAATATCAAAAGCCCTCAAACAACCCCTGATATTGGGTTACATAGTGGCCGGTTTCCTGGTCGGACCTCATATGGGCCTGTTTCCTACTGTTACCAGCACAGTACAGGTAAAGGAGTGGTCCGATATAGGTATCATATTCCTTCTGTTTGCATTGGGTCTGGAGTTCAGTTTCAAGAAACTCATCAAGGTGGGCAGCAGTGCCCTGATTACGGCTATGACCCAATGTCTGGGTATGTTCATATTGGGGTTCCTGGTTGGCGAGGCCATAGGCTGGAGTAATATGGAATCCATATTCCTGGGCGGAATGCTGTCTATGTCATCCACTACAATCATTATAAAGGCGTACGATGACCTGGGATACAAGGACCGTCCGTTTGCACCGCTGGTTTTCGGGGCGCTGGTGTTTGAGGACCTCATAGCCGTGGTGCTGATGGTACTGCTCTCCACTATGGCGGTGTCCAACAAATTCGCAGGCGGGGAGATGCTTATAGGCCTGGCCAAGCTTGTTTTCTTCCTTATCTTATGGTTTCTGGTGGGTATCTATATGATACCTACCATACTTAAGAAGGCGCATAAATACCTTAATGACGAGATTCTGCTGCTGGTCAGCCTGGGTCTATGCTTTGTTATGGTGTCACTGGCCAGCCTGGCTGGATTCTCCGAGGCTTTGGGCGCATTCGTGATGGGTTCAATCCTGGCCGAGACCTTGGAGAGCGAGCATATCATGGACCTGACCAAGGGCATCAAGGACCTGTTCGGTGCCATATTCTTTGTTTCGGTAGGTATGATGGTTGATCCGCACGTGATTGCGGAGCACTGGGGGACCATACTGGTACTTACCATAACCGTAATGACAGGAATACTCTTCTTTTCAACGTCGGGTGCAGTGCTTGCAGGCCAGGGATTGGAAAACGCGGTACACGCCGGATTCAGCCTTGCGCAGTTGGGAGAGTTCTCGTTCATCATTGCCGGTCTTGGCGTATCACTGGGCGTGATGCGTGATTTCATCTATCCGGTCATCATAACGGTATCGGTCATTACCACGTTTACCACACCTTATATGATAAAAGCAGGCACTCCTGCTTATCTGTACCTTATTAAAAAACTGCCGGCGCAGTTTGTCAACAGGATCAATGCATTCTCAACCCAGGAACGTCAGAATTCGGCAGCTGCCCAGAATGAGTGGAAACGGCTTATCAAAGAGGTTGCACTAAGGGTGCTTCTGTACAGTGTTATCCTTATAGCAATAGATTTGGGCTCCCATCTGTTTCTGGACAAATACATAATTAGCCGGTTGGACAGTCTGACTCCAATTGTGCGCAATCTGATAAGTGTAGTAGTGACACTTGCGGTAATGTCTCCGTTCCTGGTGGGTATTGCTATTTCCGGCAAGGATATAAACAGTTCTTCAATCAAACTGATAAAGGCCAAGCAATCCAATGTATGGCCGGTAATATCGCTTGTCCTGCTTCGTAACCTGATTGCTATGGGGTTTGTAGTCAGTGTCATAGCCAGTCATTTCAATCTGGCGTTCTGGACCATTCTGCTGATAATAGTGTCGGGAGTGGCATTCTTCCTGATAGGACGCCGTTCCATAAGCAAGTTTACCGTCGTGGAAGACCGTTTTATGGCCAACCTTAATGAGAAGGAGCAGCAGCAGCGCCGCATGACTCCGGTAACATCGTCGGTAAGCGATAAGATGTCGCGCTATAACGTAAAGACCGATATGATAACCATATCGGCCGATTCACTATATGCAGGCAAGATGCTCAAGGACTTGCCGTTCCGCCACAAATCAGGCGTGAATATAGTCAAGATAATCCGCGGAAGCCGCAGCATAATGATTCCCAAAGGCGAGGAGATGGTTTTCCCGTTTGACAAACTGATTGCGGTGGGTACCAAGGAACAACTCTCCGAATTCCGCAAGGATATGACAGAGAGTGTATATGTACCCGATGAGAAGGATACCGATACCCTTGCTCCGCGCGCATTCCAGCTTGAAAGCATAACCCTCAAGGAAGACTCATGGCTAACCGGCAAGACACTTCGTGAGACCGATATGCGCTCTTACGGCTGCATGGTGATCAGCGTTGTAAGCGACGGTCAGGTAACCACCAACCCCAAGCCGGACTATCGCTTCAAAGAGGGCGATTTAGTCTGGCTGGCAGGCGAGAAATCGGCCTGTGAGTGGTGGGATTAGCAATAAATAACCATAGCCAAAGTAATGAAATGACGGGAGACCGTCATTTCATTTTTATCCAGGCACCCAGGTCCTTCCAGCTGGGTTTCTTGCCATGCATGAATACGCCTACGCGGAAAATGCGGGCGGCGACCCATGTCATCAGGATGAATGAGATGTAGAGTACCACGAGTGATACTGCAACCTGCCATGTGGGAATGCCGAAAGGTATGCGGGCCATCATCACAATAGGAGATGTGAACGGAATCATGGAGCACCAGAACACCAGGCTGGAGTTGGGGTCGTTCATTACGCTCATCATCACCATAATGGCTATTATAACCGGCATCATGATTATTCCGTTGAACTGTGCTGCATCCTGAGGAGTATCGACAGCCGATCCGATGGCTGCGTACATGGATGCGTAGAACAGGAATCCGCCTACGATATAGAGCAGCAGTTCCAGGAACAGACCAGCCAGATATGATACGTCGGTAAACTTGCCTACCATGCTCAAGACCTCGGGATCGGGAACATTCTGAGCGGCAGCCAGTGCGGCCTCAACGTCTGTACCTCCCATAATCAGAGGCATCACGAATGCACTTGCGCCGATTATGAGCACTGCCCAGATAACAATCTGGAGGGCGGCTACTACGGCTATACCCAGGATCTTACCCATCATGAGCTCGAACGGGGTGCATGATGTAACCATGACGTCAAGCACGCGGGTCTGCTTCTCGTCAATCACTGACTGCAGGACCTGCTGTCCGTAAACAATCAGGATAAAGTAGAGCAGCATACCCAGGATAAGACCCATCAGCCACGATGCGGTGGTGGATGTCTTCTCCATATTCTCATCATCCTCCTGCTCGTTGTTCTTAAGTGTCTGCAGGCTGTTTACGCGGACATTGGCATCGGCCAGGATCTGGTCCATGTTCTCCAGATTGTAACGTTTTAGACGCTCTGTGCGCAGAATTCCCTGTATCTGGCTCTGGATATTCTCCTCGACGCTCATTGATGATGCGTCATTGAGCACCAGCTGGAGGTTCTGGGGATTGTCAAGGATGTCGCTTCCGATAACCAGTATTCCGTATTCTGACTTATGCTGCATACGTGCCTTGCCCAGAGTCTCGCCTGGAGCCAGAAGGTTGAATGATACCGTCTTGCCGGATGTGAGCTGCTTGCCTACAAACTGCTCGGGAGAGTTGTCGATAACCACCACGTTCTTGGTGTCCGAGTTGCCCTTGAGCATCATGACACTGGGCAGGACCATCATGGCAATCATGAACAGCGGTGTAAGCAGTGTACTGATAATGAATGATTTTTTGCGGACGCGCTCTGTAAATTCGCGTTCAACTATAAGACCTATCTTATTCATAGTTTTTGCAGTTTTAAAGTGTACCGTTCACGGCACGGATGAATATATCGTTCATACTTGGAATGATCTCCTGGAAAGAGCGCAGGTTAACGCTTTCATTGAGTGTGCCGATGACCGCACGCACATCGTCGTCGGACGGGATGTGGATCTTTTGCTGCGTGTAGCCTCCTATCACTCCCTCGGAGTCCCCTATCAGGTCGGCCTTGCCGTCTATTGCAGCGCTGAACTGCTCCGGAGTTCCGTTGTAAAGCACCTGGAAAGTGTTACCGCCTGCCTTGCGGCGTATCTCCTCGACCGATCCGGACAGTATGTTGTGCGATTTGTTGATGAGCGTTATGTCATCACAAATCTCCTCGACCGACTCCATGTTGTGGGTTGAGAATATCACTGTGGCACCGCGGTCACGCAGCCCCAGTATCTCATCCTTGAGCAGGTTCTGGTTGATAGGGTCAAAGCCGGAGAAAGGCTCGTCAAATATGAGCAGCTTGGGCTCATGGACCACAGTGGCAATGAACTGGACCTTCTGTGCCATACCTTTTGAGAGGTCTTCAACTTTCTTGTCCCACCACTCGCTCAGACCCAGACGCTCAAACCACTCCTTGAGCTTGCGGGTGGCCTGCATACGGCTCATGCCGCGCATACGGGCAAAGAAGACGGCCTGTTCGCCCACTTTCATCTTCTTGTACAGGCCTCGTTCCTCGGGCATATAGCCAATCTGGTATATGTCATCGGCGGTTATCTCATGGCCTTCAAACCAGACTTTACCGCAGTCCGGAATAGTCATATGATTGACCACACGTATGAGCGTGGTCTTACCGGCTCCGTTGGGGCCGAGCAAACCGTAGATGGAGCCGCGAGGGACCTCCATCGATACATCGTCAAGAGTCTTGTGTACGGTATATGTCTTGGACACGTTCTCGATCTTAAGAATTGAATCC
>CADCLI010000103.1 GCA_902802285.1 uncultured Bacteroidales bacterium | reverse complement strand
AAAATACAGCCCGGAGGTATTCTCTTTACATTCTCATGCTCTCAGGTGGTGAGTAAGGAGCAGTTCCGCACCGCTGTCTTTACGGCTGCGGCACAGGCAGGGCGCAGTGTGAAGATTCTTTATCAGCTCCATCAGCCTGCAGATCATCCTATCAATATTTTCCATCCTGAGGGTGAATACCTGAAAGGATTGGTGCTTTCTGTGGAATAAGTGTGAAAAAATGTTAAATGTCGAGTTTTTTATTCTGAATAAGAGTTGTATATAAATTAAAGACATATCTTTGCTACGTGTTTTTCATGGTATTAGATTTAATTTGAAAACGAGTTGTCGGGATGACAACTCGTTTTCTGCTTTTGGCGGATTATCCGCCAAAAGCAGAAACGAGTTACTTCCTTTTTTTATTTCGCTCCGCGAAAGGCCATCCTCCGGATGGGTTCGGGCTACGCCCTCAGTTAAATTGTTTAAGGCGGATTATCCGCCAAAAGCAGAAACGAGTTACTCTCCTTTTTTTATTTCGCTCCGCGAAAGGCCATCCTCCGGATGGGTTCGGGCTACGCCCTCAGTTAAATTGTTTAAGGCGGATTATCCGCCAAAGCAGAAACGAGTGATTAAATACCATTTTTCATTATCTTTGTGGTTGTATGGATGAGAAAAGGAAGATAGAACTGGTAGTGGGTGAGATCCTGAACCGCAAGCCTTCGGATCTGGCTCTCATAGCGCTGCTCAAGGAGAAGGATGGGGCCGACGAGGGGTTGCGTTGCCTTCCTGTCCTGGTTGGGCCGCTGGAGGCTCAGGCCATCATAGTGAGCCTGTTCCGTCACCGTATCCCTCATCCGGGTATCTATGACCTATATCTGAATACCCTTAAACAGTTTGACGGTAATCTGACGGAGGTGGATATATACAGGATAAGCGGAGGCATATTCTATTCCCACCTATTCATAGAGCGTGACGGCAACACCTCTTACATTACATGTCGTACATCGGATGCCATTGCACTGGCGGTGCGCAATAACATACCTATATATATTGAGGAGGATCTGCTGGAGCGCAACTGCGTACGCCTGCAGTCTGACGGTGCATACTCGTTGCCTATCACCACCGCAAGCACAAAGGTGCTCAAGGAGGCGATGGAGCAGGCTATTGCAACTGAGAATTATGAGTTTGCGGCACGTCTGCGTGATGAGATAAACAGCCGGGGGCAGGCCGATGAATCTGATATGGACTTAATCTGACAGCATATGTGGTTATTTTATACTCCCGACATACAGGATGACATGCAGCTTCCGGAGGAGGAGGCCGGGCACTGCATCCGCGTGCTCCGCATGAAAGAGGGTGACCGCATACGTCTGACCGATGGAAAGGGCTGTTTTTATGACGCGGTCATAAGTGCTGTATCGGGCAAACGCTGCATGGTGCATGTGGAGAATATTGAGAAGCAGGCTCCGCTTTGGAGCGGGCATCTGCATATTGCAGTTGCTCCCACCAAACTGATGGACCGTAACGAATGGTTCGTGGAAAAGGCTGTGGAGATAGGTGTGGATGAGATTACTTTCCTCAAAACAGACCATTCAGAGCGTGACGTCATAAAAATGGAGCGTATTGAAAAGATTGCGGTTTCGGCCATGAAGCAGTCGCAGAAGGCTACTTTGCCTGTGTTGAACGGTATGACTTCATTGCGCAGTTTCATTGAACACGGCTTTGACGGCGACAGGTTTATCGCTCACTGTGAGCCGGGTAGCAAACTCCTTCTTCAGGATGCCGGATTTCAGTCCCGAGGAGATTGATATGGCACTTAAGGCAGGTTTCAAACCTATATCGTTGGGGCCGTCGCGCCTGCGTACTGAGACTGCAGCGCTTGTGGCCGTACATATTATGAATCTGGCAGGACAGAGCAGGGAATGAGATACTTTATATATCTGGAATTTGATGGTAGCGCATACAGCGGATGGCAGATACAGCCACATTCACCGTCCGTTCAGCAGACTCTGGAGGAGGCCCTGGCTCTGTTCCTTCGCCAAAAGGTGAGCGTTACAGGTGCCGGACGTACCGATGCCGGTGTGCATGCGTCGGAGATGGTGGCGCATTTTGACTTGGATGAGCCGCATGACTGTGACTGGATGCGGAGCAAACTGAACGGGATATTGCCACAGGATATAGCTGTACATAAGATTGTCCCAGTCCAACCGGATGCTCATGCCCGTTTTGCCGCTACTGCAAGAACGTATAAGTACTATGTTACCTTGGATAAGAGCGTATTCTACCGAAACTATTCCTGGTTCCTGCCCAACAGACCGGATTTTGACCTGATGAACCGCGCGGCCGGATTGCTCGTTGAAACGGTGGATTTTACCAGTTTCAGCAAACTCCATACGGACACCAGAACCAATGACTGCCACGTTACCGAAGCCGGGTGGACAGAGCTGGAGGATGGCCGCTGGGTATTTACCATAACCGCCGACCGTTTCTTGAGGAATATGGTGCGTGCCATTGTGGGAACCCTGATGGAGGTGGGCCGTCATAAACTCACCATTGACGGATTCCGTAAGATAATTGACATCAAGGACCGATGCTCAGCCGGTGATTCAGCTCCTGCCCATGGCCTGTTCCTGTCTAAGATAGTTTACCCTGATAATCTGTTTGACATATGATTAAGAGAGTATTGGCCATTCTGGCTGTAGGTATAATGACCGCAGGTTCTGTGGGTGCTGAAGATCTGCGCACCCTGTTTGTCAATATGCCGGATTCGATCCTGCCTACGCTTACCAAAAGCGAGCGAATGGATTTTCTGGACTATATGGACAGCGGCATGAAGGCCCGCGTTAGGAATAAACTGGGAGGCGAGAGTGTGATGACTGCATTATCGGACAACTCTCTTACAGTCATAACATCACAGTCGGGCAGGATGGAGATGGTACTTTTCCCACGAAGGAATGGCACAAATCTGATATGCATCATCAGGACGGTCTCAGCCCGCTTTGATGATTCCAGTCTGGCGTTCTATAATGAGGACTGGTCACCTGTAAACAGCGATGACCTGATAAAGCTCCCCGGGTTTGATGATTATCTTACAAATGAGGCTCTTAAAGCTGATTCTCTGGATTATTTCAGGAAACAGTCTGTGCTCAGGCTGCAGTCCGTAACCCCGGTTGACGGGGCGCTGGAGTTCCGATACACATCATTGGAATATATCGGCGAGGATGCTGAACGGTATAGCACCTGGATCAAACCGGAACCATTGCGCTACATCTGGAACGGTAAGCGTTTCAGGCGCAAATGATACAATTGGGGTCAGACCCCTTTTGTATCATTTTTGATGATGTATATAAAAATAAAGGTTCGGAGTCTGCATCCGAACCTTTTATCTTGAAAACAGTACAAAAGGGGTCTGTCCCCAATTGTATCATTTGCCACCGCGGCTCTTTGCGTAGCGGCTCATGAACTTGTCCACGCGTCCGGCGGTATCGACCAGCTTTGACTTGCCGGTGAAGAACGGGTGAGAAGTGTTAGAGATTTCAATCTTGATCAGGGGATAGGTCTGACCTTCAAATTCGATTGTCTCCTTGGTGGCGCAGGTTGAGCGTGACAGGAAGCAATCACCGTTTGACATGTCCTTGAATACTACAGGACGATAGTTCTCGGGATGAATACCTTTTTTCATAACTTATTTTGTTTTTAATTACTCCATCTATGGCCAACCGGAATATAGGCGGGCATCTCATTATGGGGGTTTCAGCGCGCAAAGGTAGTGTTATTTGTTTAAATGACCAAATGTTCCAGTTTGTTTTTTGCTCCCGTTAATTCGGGCTGTTATTGTAATGTGATGTTTGCAGTTGGGGTGACAACTGATTAAACTTTGTGAAAGTTGATAACTTTCCGCCTCTTACATTTTTAATTGGTGATTAAAGAATGTAATTTTGTGTCCGGTTTTGGAATAGAGAGTTTATTAATCACAAAAAATATATCAAATCTATGGTAAACTACAAAGATCTGGGTCTTGTAAACACCCGCGCAATGTTTGCCGCAGCCGTCAAGGGCGGTTATGCAATCCCGGCATTCAATTTCAACACTATGGAGCAGATGCAGGCCATCGTTATGGCTGCAGTCGAGACCAAGTCACCGGTTATCATGCAGGTATCAAAGGGTGCCCGCAACTATGCCAACGCCACTATCCTGCGTTATATGGCTGAGGGTGCTGTTGCATACGCAAAGGAGCTGGGTTGCGCTCATCCCGAAATCGTGCTTCACCTTGACCACGGTGATTCTTTCGAGCTCTGCAAGGACTGCATCGACATGGGTTTCTCATCAGTTATGATTGACGGCTCATCCCTTCCTTATGAGGAGAATATCGCTCTTGCCAAGAAGGTTGTTGACTATGCTCACAAGTATGATGTAACAGTTGAAGCCGAACTGGGCGTTCTGGCAGGTGTTGAGGATGAGGTTTCTTCAGCAGAGTCTCACTACACCAAGCCTGAGGAGGTTATTGACTTCTCAACCCGCACCGGTTGCGATTCATTGGCTATCTCAATAGGTACATCTCACGGCGCACACAAGTTCACTCCCGAGCAGTGCACACTTGTAAACGGCGTTCTGGTTCCGCCTCCATTGGCATTCGACGTTCTGGCCGAGATTGAAAAGAAACTTCCCGGATTCCCCATCGTACTGCACGGATCTTCATCAGTTCCCATGGATGAGGTCAACACCATTAATAAGTACGGCGGTAAGCTTGAGGCTGCCATCGGTATTCCCGAGGAGCAGCTCCGTAAGGCTGCCAAGAGCGCTGTATGCAAGATCAACATCGACTCTGACTCACGTCTGGCCATGACAGCTGCCATCCGTCAGCACCTGGCTGAGCACCCCGGAGACTTTGATCCCCGTCAGTATCTCAAGCCCGCCCGCGAGAACATGAAGAAGATGTATATCCACAAGATCGTGGATGTACTCGGTTCAGACGGCAAGCTTCTGCAGAAGTAAGAAGACAGACCATAAACACACATATGCAATAATAGGGAGGACTTTATCGTTTTCCCTATTATTTTTTATAAAGGTGATATCAAGATTACAAAAAATGATTAAGTTTGTAGGCTTATTGCATCATGTGTATGAAAAGGTTGACTGGAAAATGTGTATCACTGCTTGTCTTTCTTGCGTTGGCATCGTGCGCCGGTAAGGAATTCAAGACTCTCGATAACGGTGTGGTTGTCAACATGACGAAACCGGTCGAAGGTGGTCCACAGAAAATCCGACTTACGGTGATGTCAGACCGGATCATACGCGTGACTGCTACTCCAGACAAATCATTCCATGACCGTAACAGCCTGATTATCTTGCCTGATGCAGTGCAGAAAGCGGGTTTTGCAGTCCGTAACCACAAGGATGAAGTCGAGCTGCAGACAGCCGGATTAAGTGCCATAGTGAACAAGACCGACGGAAGAGTCCGTTTCGTGGATGCCGGCGGTAACCGCATCAGCAATGAGATTGAGCCGGCTTCCTTTACACCTGTCGCTGTAGACGGAACACGCGGCTATTCAACAATTAACAGGTTTGATACATCCCCGGAGGAGGGCCTTTACGGACTGGGACAACATCAGTCCGACCAGTGGAACTATAAGGGACAGAACGAGGAACTGTATCAGTATAACACCAAAATCAGTATACCGTTCGTAATCTCATCAAACGGTTACGGAATCCTGTGGGATTCTTATTCCATGGGCAGGTTCGGAAATACGGAACCCTACAGTCAATTGAACCGTCTGTTTACATTGTATGACAAGGATGGTAATCAGGGTGGCCTGACCGGGACATATTACAGCGGTATGCGGGGCCGAACCCAGGTAAGACAGGAGGATTCAATATATTTTGTTGATTCGGAAACAGTAAAGAATCTCCCACGTTTGGGTCAGAGGGTGTTGTATGAAGGCTCTCTGGAGCCCCAGGAGACAGGTGAATACAGTTTTATCCTATACTATGCCGGCTATATCAGAGTGTTCCTTGGCGGCGAGGAGGTCGTGAAGGAGCGCTGGCGCACTGCATGGAACCCTAATTCGTACAAATTCAGTTTTGATATGAAGAAGGGACAGAAATACGATCTGCGCATAGAATGGCGTCCTGACGGCAGTACGTCGTATTGCGGACTGCGGGCTTATGCGCCGGTCAGTGCAGAAGAGGCCGAGAGGCTTACCATGTGGAATGAGATGGTTCAGGAATCCGACTATTATTTCATCTGGGGGGATAATATGGACGGTGTAATCAGTGGGCTGCATTCACTGGTGGGTCGCCCCAACATGCTACCTAAATGGGCAATGGGGTTCTGGCAGAGCCGTGAACATTATCAGAACCAGAATGAGGTGGTACAGACCGTCAGGGAATTCAGGCGCCGCGGTATCGGCCTTGACAACATAGTTCAGGACTGGAATTACTGGAAAGAGGATTCGTGGGGCTCTCATGAGTTCGATGAGACCCGATATCCGGACCCTCAAGGCATGGTGGACCGCGTGCACGGAATGAATGCCCATCTGATGATCTCGGTATGGCCAAAGTTCTATGCATCGACAGAGCACTTTAAGGAGTTTGACTCTCATGGCTGGATGTACACCCGTGCAGTGGAGGACAGCATACGTGATTGGGTGGGACCCGGTTATATCGGCTCATTCTATGATGCTTACTCGGAAGGCGCGCGTAAACTGTTCTGGAACCAACTCAAGGAGCATCTGTACGGTTATGGCATTGATGCATGGTGGATGGATGCAAGTGAGCCCAATATCCGTGACTGCGTTCCGATGGACTATTGGAAGGCTCTTTGCGGTCCGACAGAACTTGGCTCATCGACAGAATATCTGATGGCATATTCCCTTATGAACGCTCAGGCTATATATGAAGGTCTGATAGAGGAGGATTCAAGCAAGCGGGTGTTCCAACTGACGCGGTCGGGATTTGCGGGATTGCAGAGATATTCAACGGCTTCCTGGAGCGGGGATATAGGCACACGTTGGGAAGATATGCGCTCACAGATAACAGCCGGTATGAATTATTCACTCTGCGGCAATCCTTATTGGACAATGGATATCGGCGGTTTCTGCGTAGAGAACCGTTATGCCAATGCACAGCGTTACTATGACCGCTCACATATAGAAACCGAAGACCTTAAGGAGTGGCGTGAACTTCAGACCCGCTGGTATCAGTTCGGCACGTTCTGTCCGCTTTACCGCGCACATGGCCAGTATCCTCTACGTGAAGTCTGGAATATCGCACCGCCGAACCATCCGGCTTATCAATCGATAGTATATTACAACCGGATGCGTTATAGTCTGATGCCGTACATCTATTCCCTTTCCGGTCATGCCTGGATAAACGGTGAGATTATCATGCGCGGGCTTGTAATGGATTATCCTGAGGATCCGGTGGCCAGAAACATATCAGACCAGTATATGTACGGCCCTTCGCTTATGGTTTGTCCGGTGTATGAATACGGTGCTACTTCAAGGGATGTCTATCTGCCGGATGGGAAACTCTGGTATGATTATTATTCTGAATTCATTTATGCCGGTGGCCAGACAATAGAGGCCGAGGCACCGTACGAACGTATTCCTCTGTTTGTTCCGTCAGGAGCCATACTCGTGTCAGGAAAAGACGTCAATCATGTCGATGAACAGCCTGCCGATGAACTGACTGTGGACTGTTACACAGGCAGTGACGGGGCATTTGTACTGTATGAGGATGACGGTACCACAAATGCCTATGAGAACGGGGAGTACTCAATAATACCGTTCTATATCAGGGAGAGTGAGATGGGCTGTGATTTCATTATAGGTCAGCGCACAGGTGAATTCAAAGGTATGCTCCATGACAGAAAATTCAATGTGCGGTTGCACCTGCCTGACAGGATAATAGAGTTCCCTGTCCGTTATAATGGTTCGACAGTCGTATATAATCAGTTGTTGCATCTTCCACAGAATCATTAAGCAATCAAAACAATATAAGAAATGAAAAGATATCTGCTAGGTTATGACATAGGCAGTTCTTCAGTGAAGGCAAGCCTGGTGTCTGTTGCAGGTTGGGCTGAGCAGGAACCCGATGACTGGTGGACATACCTTAAGAATGTGACCGCCAAGGTTATGCAGATGTCCGGTGCAAAGGGCAACGACATTGAGGCTATCGGTATATCGTATCAGATGCATGGTCTGGTATGCGTTGACAAGAACGGCAAGGCTCTGCGTCCTGCAATCATATGGTGTGACTCACGTGCCGTTCCTTACGGCGACAAGGCTTTCCGTGAGATAGGTAAGGGCCAGTGCCTTACAAACCTGCTCAATTCACCGGGTAATTTCACTGCCGCCAAGCTGGCTTGGGTCAAGGAGAACGAGCCCAAACTCTATGAGAAGATTGACAAGATCATGCTACCTGGTGATTACATCGCAATGCGTCTGACCGGAACCACATGCACTACGGTGTCGGGCCTTTCGGAGGGCATGATGTGGAACTTCAAGGAAAATGACGTGGCCGATTTCCTGCTGGATTATTATGGGTTCAGCCGTTCACTTATCCCAGAGATCAGACCTACATTCTCAGAGCAGGGACGCATATCGGTTGCCGCAGCCAAGGAATTGGGTCTGGAGGTTGGAATACCTGTTACTTACCGTGCCGGCGACCAGCCCAATAACGCTCTTTCGCTGAATGTATTCGAACCTGGTGAAATAGCAGCAACCGCCGGAACATCGGGCGTTGTGTATGGCGTTAACGGAGCCGTGAACTTTGACCCGCAGTCAAGAGTGAACACGTTTGCGCATGTCAATCATACCAACAAGCAAACCCGTCTGGGTGTCCTGCTCTGTATCAACGGTACAGGCATCCTGAACGCCTGGACACGCCGTAACATAATGTTGGAGGGCCTCTCCTACGGTGATATGAACAAGATAGCCCAGAGCATACCTATAGGTTCTGACGGCATATCTGTTCTTCCGTTCGGTAACGGTGCGGAGCGTGTGCTTGGCAACCGCAATGTGGGCTGCAGCATACACGGATTCAATTTCAACATACATAACCGCAACCATCTGGCCCGTGCCGTCCAGGAGGGTATAGTATTCTCATTCAAATACGGTATGGATGTTATGGTTGAGATGGGTATGGAGATATCCAAGATACACGCAGGCAATGCCAACATGTTCCTCAACCCCGTATTCCGCGAGACTCTGGCCGGTATCACAGGCGCTACTATTGAACTTTATGATACAGACGGTTCCGTAGGTGCAGCCAAGGGCGCAGGTATGGGAGCAGGTCTTTACAAGGATCATAATGAGGCATTCTCTACATTGGAGAAGATCAACGTAATAGAACCTGACAAGAAACTCATACCGCAGTATGAGGAGGCATACGCACGCTGGAAACGTATACTTAACATGTATATGAATGAATTTTGAAAAATAGCAGCTGAAAGGTTGATTATTTGAATTATAAATGTAACTTTGCCTTTCGCGCAATGAAAGGCGTAAACCAGAGTTTTTATTCACATTTTATTAATAAAATCAATTATGGCAAAAGAGTATTTTCCCGGTTTGAAGAAAGTCAAATTCGAGGGTAAGGACAGCAAGAATCCGTTTGCTTTCCATTACTATGATGAGAACAAGGTTATCATGGGCAAGACCATGAAGGATTGGCTGCGCTTTGCAATGGCATGGTGGCACACACTTTGCGCAGAGGGTGCAGATCAGTTCGGTGGTGGCACAAAGACATTCCCCTGGATGGCCGATGATGCTCTTCAGACCGCTAAGAACAAGGTTGATGCAGGCTTCGAGCTGATGCAGAAGCTTGGTATCCCTTATTTCTGCTTCCACGATGTTGACCTGATTTCAGAGGGCAAGAACGTAACAGAGTATGAGGCTAACATGAAGGCTATCGTTGCTTACATTAAGGAGAAGCAGAAAGAGACCGGTGCCAAACTGCTTTGGTCAACCGCCAACGTATTCGGTAACAAGCGTTACATGAACGGTGCTTCAACCAATCCTGATTTCGATGTAGTTGCACGCGCTATCGTTCAGATCAAGAACGCTATCGACGCAGTATGATGTTGACACCGAGACCGTTATCGGTTTCCTCAAGGCTCACGGCCTGGATAAGGACTTCAAGGTAAACATTGAGGTTAACCACGCTACTCTGGCCGGTCACACATTTGAGCACGAGCTGGCTTGCGCTGTTGACGCCGGCATGCTCGGTTCAATCGACGCTAACCGCGGTGACGCTCAGAACGGTTGGGATACTGACCAGTTCCCAATTGACCAGTACGAGCTTGTACAGGCTTGGATGGAGATCATCCGCAACGGTGGTCTGGGCACAGGTGGTACCAACTTCGATGCTAAGACACGTCGTAACTCAACAGACCTGGAGGATATCGCTATCGCTCACATCAGCGGTATGGATGCTATGGCTCACGCTCTTGAGTCAGCTGCTAAGCTGCTTGAGGAGTCACCCTACAAGAAGATGAAGGCTGAGCGTTACGCTTCATTCGACAGCGGCCTGGGTAAGAAGTTCGAGGAGGGCAAGATGACCTTCGAGGAGGCTTACGAGTACGGCAAGAAGGTAGACGAGCCCAAGCAGACCAGCGGCAA
>CADCLI010000102.1 GCA_902802285.1 uncultured Bacteroidales bacterium | reverse complement strand
ATCTTAAACGCATTCGCTATGAAGATATTCGAGAGATTCCGCAAGGAGCCGGTTGCTCCATCGTGCCAGGTTTACAGGGTTGATGGCATGCACTGCAACCACTGCAAGGCATCGGTAGAGAAGGCTGTCAGCCAGCTTAAAGGTGTAGATTCCGCATCGGTTAATCTGGAGCAGAAAACCCTGACCGTTCAAGGCACCGCCACAGATAAATCAATAGCCGATGCCGTTAACGGCTGCGGCTTTGAGTTTAAAGGGCTGGTTTGACACTCAGGAGGAGAGTGTCACCAGAACAGTGGGCCGGCAATGGTAAAGTATCCCTTTTTGCCGCTGTAGTATAGCTGGAATGTGTTGAGGTAGAGCGTCACCCGGGCCGGGGCGTCGGCATTATTACCCACAAGTGTTCCTATGTAACTGATTATGTGATTGATATCACCTTTTGCGATATTCTCTGTTGTTATCTCTTTTTCCAATGCGCGTAGCTGCTGCATCGGAATGCGGAACTCATACATCAGTTCTTTGTTGTCCCATGAAACCGGCAGTTGCACGGTCAGAATATCCTCCTTTATGGAGTTCTGGTCAATATCGACCGTAGTCTGGTACAGGCTCATACTACTGGCATTTGCGGGCAGACTGAAACTTGTCTCTCCCAATATGTGGCGATAACGGTTGATATTCAATGTGCTGTCAGCCTCCTGGTCCTGAACAGCCTCCGGAACACGTCCCGTCAACACGCCGGTTTCAATAAAGGCCGATACCGACTTGCGTGAGAACTGGCTCTTAAGATAGTCTATGCGGCTGTCAAGCCGGTGCGATACATCGGCATCCAGCGTACTGATGAACTTGCCGTAAGTATCATCGTCCATAGCCGTGCCGTCCCATCCGTTAGACTTAAGGGTGGAGTCTATCTTTGCTGTCAGGCTCTTTCTGACCGATGTAGATACGTTAACCGGGAGTAGGGAGAGCAGTGCAAAAGTGAGCACCAGCGATACCGGAATCCACAGGATTCCCGCATTCCGTTTCAGGATCAATACCACACAAACCGCGTAGCACCAAAGGTTGAACGCCACCAGATACACGCGCAATATGGTAATCCCGTAGTCCGATATGCGCCGCGCTATACCAATACTCATAAGCAGTAACAGCGGCAGCATCAGTATGGGCATCCAGTGCGTGATTATCCGCACGGCTTTACGGTTCCAGCCCGATGCGCTCTTATCGGCCCTGTCACGATAGGGATAGACCATCATGAACAGTATTACGAATGCCAGCATCGATGCTGTAACCAGCCACGATACCCAGCCGTCGGGCAGCTGCCATGTGAACAATATCTTGGCCGAATAGCAGTAGAGTGTTATAAAGTAGGCTATGGCAATGGGCGTGAACAGCCTGGTTACGGAATTAACCAGCAGGCGGGATATCTCCATAGGTTCTGCGTCATGTTTCTGCTCTCCTCCGGGCACACCTTGTATCAGCAGCACCGGAGCCAGCAGGCACAGGCATATTATGGCAATGTTGCTGTACCAGTGTGAACTTACAGACACCCCGAACAGTTTCTCAATACCCACCACCAGCAATTCCAATCCGCCGCATACAATGCCGCTTACAATGAAAGCGGTGCAGACAGCCCCTATGGAATGAAGGCTGAAGTTCCAGAAAGCCACATCGGTCCTGTCGCTGAAGAATGAAAGCACAAGCAGCGAAAGCGTGAGTGCAGCAATAAGAGCCACAACCACATAGATATAAGGTGCATATCCCAGCATGTCATTATTTCGCATCAGCAGAACGCTCACCCCGATCCATGCTATATGAATCAGGACCGATGCCAGCCGGTATCCCCATCGGCCTCTGTGCTCCTCAAGCCACAGTGAAAGACTCAGTGAAAGCGCAATACCCGTGGCAGGATACCAGATCATAAAGAACTTCCACTCCTTGCTGATACCGTGATAACCCTTCCAGTCAAGAATCATCATGCACACGGTAAGCGCTATGGCAAACGCCACCGTCAGCGGAAACCTCTGGATCCCGCGCCATACGGTATCGGCCAAACCTTTAATCTTTTCCTTTAAACTGCTCATATATCTAAGGTCTTTAAATCAGTGAATGCCTGTTACTATTGTCCACTCACGGGAATCCACTGGCAGATGAATCTCATATGCACGGTCTCCCTGCAGGAATTCCTTAGGAACTCCTCTTGATAGGAAAGTGTTTCTTACGGTATCATATTTGGTCTGGTTGTAGAATGCCCAGAATCTGAAATGGTATGTATTTGTCTCCTCATTGAAATACCAGGGTTTATATTTTGTGGGATTCTCGCTGTTTCCCAGAATATAAACACTCCTGCATGCGGTGCTGACAGTTTCATAGAACGCGGAATCAGGTGTGGTCAGGAACTCCATCCTGAAGGTATCGACGTATTCAAATCTCCCTTTTTCCGGGTTTAATATGGTCTCTACAAGCCTGTAAGGCGGAAATTCAAAACCGGCATAACCTTCAACAATCTCCTTGTGTGACCCTGTGGGATCTTTCTTGTATCTGTTGATAGTTATCCTGTCATAAATCAGTATGAATAGAACCAGGGTGGCGGGTATTATCAACAATGTCAATAGACACCCTCTGCATCCTCTTCTGTTATCAGCTTGCTTATGCTCGTTGTTATCTGTCCCCATTTCAAATCCGCGAATACGGTTTTAAATTGATTCAATGTAGCTCAAAGACCATTCCTTCTGATGCTTTGGTATTTTAATCCTTATTGAAATGTCATGCTTGTCAAGGAATTCCTGAGAATACCCGATTGATCTTAAGTAATCAGACGTATGCTTATTATGCGGACTATGGTTTATCGTAAAGCAATATGCGTCATTTTCATAATACCAAGGCCAATAAAGCCCATCGGACGAATAATTGTTTTTTAATTCCTCACAACGCGAATCCAACATGCTGTAGAATGATTCATCCGGCACATTCTTGAACTTGAGTGAAATCTGATGCTCAAATCCGTCAAAGCCGGAATATTTTTTTGTCCATTTGACCTTATAGGCTGGGATTTCAATATTTGTGTATCGTTTTACGTTATCCGCCGATGCATAACCAAGGTTTTGCGTCCTATCTATGATAGTCCAAACTATAACTAATCCTGCAAAGATTGATAATGTGGTCAGGCAACCATGTTTTGGTTTCAAGGTTTCATTGTTTTTGGACGGTTTACACAATAGGATTAAGAATATCATTCCTGTCAATGCGGTCATTCCTACCAATGGATAAACAAATGCATCTGAAAAATCCGGTGCAGAGCCGTCCATATTTGAGAGGGCACGGTCAAACAAAGCCAGAAAGGTTCCAATGCCAAGTGTTGCAGGTATTATGAGTAGCCATGGGTTTATTCCGGCGTCACGCAGTCGCCGTATCGTAACAGTGAGTGAAGGCAGGAACATCACGAGCCAGAATAGCCCCAAAAGGACAATGGTAGCGTGAAACACTCCTTCAGCCACAGGATGTCCTGCCGTATTGCCAAAAAGAAATGCAATTACAGCCAGCACGCAAACAACCGGAACCGATACAGCCAGCATGGCGAGTACCCATATCCAAAACTCCCTGCGGTCAGCTCTGCCCCTGAACTGAAAGTACCGCTTAAATGTCTCTGCTAAAGTTTTCATATCGTCTTTCTTATACCATTAAACATTATCTCATCCACCCCTCTACCTTATAAACCTTTTCAGAAAGTTTCTGCTTGGTGTGAGTGGCGCTGTCTTGGAACCAGACCTCAATTCTTGCCAGGTAAAACTCACCCCAGACACCTTCGTATATGCTGAATTCTTTCGGGCTTGTTATTTTACCCTTGTCGTCTTGCGTGATTTTTTGTAAGGTCCTTTCCCTGATGCTCTTGGATGACAGCTTGATGTTCTCGGTTATTTCATAACATTCCAACCAGATCTCTCCATTTTCAATATCCTGAGGGACGTAGAATGTATATTGATAGATTCCACCCTGAATTCCGTTCTTAATCTGCAGCCAAGTGTCTCTGTTTCCGGATTCATCACCCCGTTCCGTGTAGGCCGATGTCAGAGGCTCATTGTATTCCACATTCTCCGGGATAGGATGTTTCCTGCCGAAATCATCCAACAGGTCACCGCCGAACATCCACCAGACACCAATTGAAAAGATGTTCCATAAGCAGATGGCCAAAGCAATTACCATCAATGCCAGATGCCCGGAGATGGCTTTTCCCTGCTTTTTTATTATGTAATAGATCCAAAGACACAGGTTGGCAATTATTAGAATTATACTGATAATTGCTATTGGATCCCTGAAGTTTACAACCCTGACGACACTGGCCGGAACATCTGTCCCTACGTTGTGGCAGTTCCTGATGATAAAATACTGAATTATCTGCAGTACAATAAGAACCAATGGCCAAAGCCACCATTTAAGCAGGTAGTATCTGATTTATTTGTTCATAGTTTTTGTGCTTATTTTAAACCAAGTAGTGAGCTGAGCGCCTCAATGTGGGCGCTGAATGCTTTGCGGCCGGCATCGGTCACGGAGTATGAGGTGTTGGGCTTTCGACCGATGAACTGCTTGACGGTCTCAATGTAACCCAGTTCCTCAAGAGCCTTGATGTGACTTGCCAGATTACCGTCCGAAACGCCGAGCATGGACTTGAGGGTGTTGAAATCGGACTGGCCTGCTCCGGTCAGTACCGACATTATACCCAGTCTTACGCGGCTCTCGAACGCCTTGTCAAGATTCTCGATAGCGGTCATCGCTTTTACTTTTTACCGTCAAACCTTACATGGAACCAGATTCCCCACACGATATGGATAATTCCGAACCCGATGGCCCATAGCATTATTCCCCATGGAGCAAAAGCCAGTGCCGCAATACCCAGAGCAATATCGGCATAACCGATATATTGGGTGACCGATACTTTAAAGGCAATAGGTGATATGACCACCATAGCCAGCCCGTAGAATACCAGCATGATACCGGGCACCATGTTCCAAAGCCCGTTCATAAGCGGAGTAAGGCATACCAGTCCGCCCACAACCATAACGGTGAAGAACTTACCCAGCAGGTGCCGTGACCCCGCATCAAGTTTGAACTCCAAACCTTCACGCCTGGCCCGGCGTTTGGACATATCCCAAACGGTCTTGAAAGCCGCACAGAACACCACTGCGCAAACTCCTGCCACAATAAAGATTGATGCCCAGTCAGCATGTCTTATAGGATTGATCCAAGCGCCCCAAAGCGGACTTAAACTTCCATAAACCCAGAAACTGACAACCGCCGCACCCAGCAGGGCCCACAGTCCGACTACTATGCCTGCAGCTCCGTCCAGAAATACAACCTTCTGTGACCGCTCCATCAAATCCTTGATGTCACTGAGCGTCTCCTTAATCTCCTGTTCTTTCATAATTTGAATAAACGAAAAGTACTTTGTGGTGCAAAGTAAATGCAAAAAAATAGAACCACCAAATAATTTTGCAGAAAACTTTCCCTTTGCACAAGCCGTACTATCCTCTTTGGGGACCATCAGTGAAGTGGCGTAAGCGGAGGGGCTTGGAGGATCCCGTTAAGAACGGCGCTTCGTTCAACGACCGTTAAGTCCCGAAGGGAATTAAAAGGGAGGCGTTCGCCGTTTAGGGTCCGGAAAGTTCCGGAGTAGCCACGGAACGTTGCGTCTCCAAAGGGGATAGTACGGCGTTCTCCACGGAACGTTGGTCCTCAAAGGGGATAGTACGGCGTTCTCCACGGAACGTTGGTCCCCAAAGGGGATAGTACGGCGTTCTCCTCGGAGCGTTGTGTCCCCAAAGGGGATGGTACGGCGTTTTCTAAAAGAAAAGCCCTGCAAGCCGTTAGCAAGCAGGGCCTAAGCACAGGGAGAACTGTCCCCAATGTGTTATTTTACAGAGAGCTTGTAGATGACGGTGTGCTCATACTTCTCTCCCGGGCGCAGGGTTGTGCTGGGGAAGAAGTCGTGGTTAGGTGAGTCCGGATACATCTGTGACTCAAGAGCGATAGCGGTGCGTGCACCGGTATATACCTGAAGTCCCGGATGGTTGTTCCAAACCTCCATGAATCGGCCTGACTTGGGAGAGTAGAGAGTGGCAACCTTCTCAACCTTACCCTGCTGCTCATGAATCAGGCAGAAGTTGTTGTCATAGTTGCGTACCATACCCTCGGGAACCTGACCACCGAAGCCGCCGAATCCGCCGCCGAATCCACCGCGGCCGCCACCCTGTCCCGGCTGCTGGGGAGCGGGTGAATACTGACGGTCACCAATGCGTACCGGCTTCTGGAAATCGTAAGGAGATCCGTCAACCATAC
>CADCLI010000101.1 GCA_902802285.1 uncultured Bacteroidales bacterium | reverse complement strand
CAATACCCGATGTGGTTAAGGCTCTGGCTGCCAACAGTCAGGATCCCGTATTCACCGAGACTCTGTCAGCAGCTAAGAAGCGTTCAGTAAGCAGTCAGGAAAACTTTGTGGACATCTTCGCCCAGGAGTATGCAAGAATTGCCGGTCCCGATGCCAAGCTGAGCACATTCTTTGCCACTTCAAACCTGAAGGAGAAAATCAACCCACAGACTCCGAATGAAGAAATCATAGCAGTACTCAAGGAAGAGGTCAATGCAGCCGTTGCAAACTCATTCAACGTACTGCGCACCCGTATTGACCGATTCGGTGTGGCACAGCCCAACATCCAGGAGCTTGCCGGCAAGCAGGGCCGTATCATGGTTGAGCTTCCCGGTATCAAGGAGCCTGAGCGTGTACGTAAACTCCTTCAGGGTTCTGCCAACCTTGAATTCTGGGAGACCTACAAGACCTCCGAGATTCAGGATGTGCTGACTCGTGTAGACAGCCGCCTTGCCCAGAAGTATGCCGACGAGAACCCTGAGGATGTTAGCGTAGATGAAACCGCACAGGAGCAGACAACCAGTAAAGCTGAAGGCGATCTGGCCGGACAGATTATCAATACAGAAGCCCAGGTTGAGAACCAGGCTACCACAGCAGCTGAGCGTGAAGCACTGCGTAAGAGCAATCCCCTGTTCGCACGCCTCAACCCCTATCCCGATGGAGACAGTTGGGTTGCCGGTGTAGCTCATTCTTCCGATACAGCCGAGGTTAACCGTCTTCTTTCCAGCCCTGAAGCCAAGTCTATCATCCCTCGTGACCTCATGTTTCTGTGGGGCGTCTCACCGATGGACGGTACTGAATCATATTTTGAACTGTACTGCATCAAGAGTGATAACAAGAACGGTCTGCCCGATCTTACCGGTGATGTCATCATTGATTCTAAGGCAGACTTCCAGCAGAACGGCAGGCCTTGCGTTACCATGGCCATGAATACAGAAGGTGCACGCCGCTGGGCTACCCTTACTAAGCAGAATGTAGGCCGTGGCATAGCTATCGTTCTTGACGGTTATGTTTACAGCGCTCCTAATGTTCAGGGCGAGATTACAGGCGGACGCTCAGAAATTACCGGTAACTTTACCGTAGAGCAGACTCAGGACCTTGCCAACGTGCTCAAATCCGGTAAGATGCCTGCTCCCGCCCGCATCGTTCAGGAGGACATCGTAGGTCCTTCACTCGGACAGGAGTCAATCCAGAAGGGATTCACATCGTTCATCATAGCATTCATCATCCTGATGATTTATATGTGCGTAATCTACGGATTCATTCCGGGTATGATTGCCAACGGAGCCCTCTTGCTCAACTTCTTCTTCACACTGGGTATCCTTACCTCATTCCAGGCTGCTCTGACAATGTCAGGTATTGCAGGTATCGTACTTACCCTTGGTATGGCTGTCGATGCCAACGTGCTTATCTATGAGCGCACCAAGGAGGAACTCAAGGGTGGAAAGAGCGTTCAGGCTGCTCTTACAGATGGTTACAAGAATGCATTCTCTGCCATCTTCGACTCCAACTTCACGTCAATCATCACAGGTATCATCCTGTTCAATTTCGGTACAGGTCCTATCCGCGGATTCGCCACAACGCTTATCATCGGTATCATCTGCTCATTCTTCACTGCAGTGTTCCTGACCCGTCTGGTTTATGAGCACTTCCTGGGTAAGGGCAAACTCCAGAACCTGACATTCACTACCGGCTTCTCCAAGAACCTGATGCAGAACACCTCTGTCAAGTTCATGGAAGCTGCCAAGAAATCATTCATCATATTCGGTGCTGCAGCTGTTATCTGCATTGCATTCCTGGCAATCCGCGGACTCAGCAAGAGTATCGATTTCACAGGAGGCCGTAACTTTGTAGTACAGTTTGAGAATCCTGTTGAACCGGAAGAGGTTCGCGACATACTTCAGAATGTCATCACCGAAGACAATGTCCAGGCAATCGCCCTTGGTACAGACCACAAGACAATACGTATATCAACCAACTACCGTATTGACGAGGAGTCTGATAATATCGATTCAGAGATTGAGGAGTTCCTCTTCAACTCACTTAAGAAAGCCGGAAAGTTAAGCTCAGACCTGACACTGGCCAAATTCATTGACCGTGAAAACCGTGACGGCGGCTCTATCATCAGTTCACAGAAGGTTGGTCCTTCAATAGCCGAGGATATCACACGCGGTGCCATCATCTCCGTTATCCTGGCCCTGATTGCCATCTTCCTGTACATCCTTATAAGGTTCCGCAACGTGGCTTACTCAGTTGGTGCTATATTCGCCCTCTGCTTTGATACCCTTATTATAATAGGTATGTATTCTATCTGCTGGGGCTGGATGCCGTTCTCACTAGAGATTGACCAGACGTTCATAGGCGCCGTGCTTACCGCTATCGGTTATTCAATCAACGATAAGGTGGTTATATTTGACCGTATCCGTGAGTTTACCGGTCTCTATACCAAGCGTAACCGCAGACAGTTGTTTGACGATGCCCTGAACACCACTCTGGCACGTACCATCAACACATCAGTAAGTACATTGATCGTATTGCTGGCTATCTTCTTCCTGGGTGGCGACAGCATCCGCAGCTTTGCATTCGCAATGATTCTGGGTGTTGTATTCGGCACATGCTCATCACTGTTCGTAGCTGCTCCTACAGCCTATCTGGTTATGAAAAAGACCAAGAAGGAAAAGGATGAAATCGCTACCGCAAAAGCTTAAGTGATAACAGTTTACAAGAATGACCGAGGTCTGTTTTCAGGCCCCGGTCATTTTTTTTCTTTAAATATTTTTTACATTTCAACTAAATAACGATATTTGTGACGACCAATAATTAATGCAACAATGAGAATAAGAGTATTATCAGTAGTCATGTCGGCAATTCTTCTTGCCATACCGGCATCTGCACAAAAAGCCAATACGGATTCCATCAAAGCAGAGATGGACAAGATTGAAATCACCAATCAGGGAATGAAAGCTGTGATAGAGAACTACAAGAAAGGTGTTATCAAAGGTGATCTTGAGTCCATGAACCTGTTGGCAATGGAGTGCCTGTCAGGTAAGTATGTAAAGCCCAACATGGAGATTGGCCTGAATCTCCTGGATGCTGCGGCAAAAGAGAATTATGTCGATGCACAGTACAATCTGGGTAACTATTTCTTTATTTTCTGGGTGCGTCAGCAATCCAATGACGGTTTCTTCTCACAAGGTATAAAATGGCTCAAGAGAGCCGTCAAGGGGGGAGACAACAAGGCAATAACTATGCTTGCCCGTTTCTACTATGAATACGGAAAGTATAAGAAAGAACTCTCATATGTGGATGGTGCCATCAAGACGCTTGAGTCTTATCCCAAAGTATCCGAAATAAACAACAAGGATGAGCAGGTACTGAATGCCCAGGCATGGCTGGGTACGTTCTGCCTTGGCAAATGGAGATTGGAAAACGACACCACCGCACTTCTGGATGCAAAAAAATGGTATCGCATACTTCTCAAATCAGAATTGGAGTTCCCCAACTTTACCCAATACATCGATTCCCTTCAGGCTGTACTCAGCATGGGAGTTCCCATGAGAATAGATCCAATGCCAACAGCCCAAGAAATTGAGGAATCCAAGAATAACGCAAACAGCATGGGAGGATTCGGTGGCGGATTCGGAGGAGGATTCGGTGGCGGATTCCCCGGTATGGGTGGCGGTGCACCCCAAGGACCTCAGGGGCCTCGCCCGCCTCAGGCGACTTTCCCAGGAGGAAACATGCAGCAGTTTGTACGTTCCAACACCAATTATCCTGAGAATCTCAAAAGCCAGAAAATAAGCGGTAGTGCCAGGATTTCATTCACGGTCGATACGGACGGTGCAGTCATAAACCCAGTGGTAAGCAACCATGCTGTTGTCAACAACGTGGAGATATTCATTATGGACAAGGAGGCACTGCGTACGGTAATGGTCATGCCTGACTGGATTCCGGCACAAGACGAAAACGGCAAACCTGTCCAGGCACAACACTCTGCAACGGTTAGTTTCGGTTCGGGCAGAGGTGGTATGGGAGGTTTCGGCTTCTGATTCAGACAATAAGTATGGGGACGGTTCAGGATTGAGCCGTCCCCTCCTTATTTCCATATGCCCTCTTCTGCATATTTAAATGCATATATACAAAATATCTACTAAATACGTTTAAAACCGAATAATAAACGGAATAAAATTGTAATTTTGCACCTGATTGTTATGCAAAATAAGTAATCCTATATAGAAAACTATGACAGTAAAAGAATTGGATCAGGTTGTTGTCCGTTTCTCGGGCGATTCCGGCGACGGAATGCAGCTGGCCGGCAACATCTTCTCCACTGTTTCAGCAACCGTTGGAAACAGTATCAGTACCTTCCCTGACTATCCTGCCGATATCCGCGCCCCGCAAGGCTCGCTGACCGGCGTATCAGGTTTCCAGGTACATATCGGCGCCGGTAAGGTATACACCCCGGGCGATCAGTGTGATGTTCTGGTAGCAATGAACGCTGCCGCTCTCAAGACACAGCTCAAGTACGCCAAGAAGGACGCCACCATTATCATTGATACAGACGCTTTCAAGAAGTCTGACCTTGAGAAAGCCGCATTCCAGACCGATGACCCGCTTGCAGAACTGGGTGTCGATCCGGACCGCGTGATAGCCTGCCCCCTTACCCAGATGGTAAAGGATGCTCTGGCCGATACAGGCATGGATGCCAAAGCCGTTCTCAAGTGCCGCAATATGTTTGCTCTGGGTCTGGTATGCTGGCTATTCAGCCGTGACCTGGAGATTGCGTTCAACTATCTGCGTGACAAGTTCGCCAAGAAACCTGAGCTGGCCGAGGCCAACATCAAGGTTATCCAGGCCGGTTATGACTACGGTCACAACACTCACAGCAGTGCCATGAACGTATACCGCATTGAGTCCAAGCAGAAGGAGCCCGGCCGTTACATGGACATTACCGGTAACAAGGCTACCGCATACGGCTTCATCGCCGCCGCCGAGAAGGCAGGACTCAAACTCTACCTGGGTTCATATCCTATCACCCCTGCCACCGATGTACTGCATGAACTCTCCAAGCACAAGTCACTTGGTGTCACCACCGTTCAGTGCGAGGATGAGATTGCAGGCTGCTCATCGGCCGTAGGTGCATCATTTGCCGGTGCTCTGGCTGTAACTTCAACTTCAGGTCCCGGTATCTGCCTTAAGTCCGAGGCCATGAACCTGGCTGTCATAATGGAGCTTCCGCTGGTTGTACTTGATGTTCAGCGCGGTGGTCCTGCAACAGGACTTCCCACCAAATCAGAACAGACAGACCTGCTGCAGGTACTCTTTGGCCGTAACGGCGAGAGCCCCATGCCGGTAATAGCAGCCACATCACCTGTTGACTGCTTTGATGCAGCATTCCAGGCCAGTAAAATTGCTCTGGAGCACATGACTCCGGTAGTACTCCTGACCGATGCATTCGTAGCCAACGGTTCGGCCGCATTCAAGTTGCCCAACCTGGCCGATTACCCCGCCATCAATCCTCCCTATGTCCCTGAGGAGCTCAAGGGCAAATGGACACCGTATATGCGTGCCGAGAACGGCACCCGCTACTGGGCTATACCCGGTCGTGAGGGATTCACCCATATCCTGGGCGGTCTGGAGAAAGACAGCCAGACCGGTGCCATCAGCACCAATCCTGAGAACCACGACCTGATGACACGCCTCAGAAAGCAGAAGATTGACAATATCCAGGTTCCCGATCTGGAGGTTATCGGCGATGTCGATGATGCCGACCTGCTGATTGTAGGCTTTGGCGGAACATACGGACACCTGCGTGCCGCAATGGACGAGCTCCGCGCACAGGGCAAGAAGGTAGCTCACGCTCACTTCAAGTTCATCAACCCGCTGCCCAGGAACGCCGCTCAGGTACTTACCAAGTATAAGAAGGTGGTTGTAGCCGAGCAGAACATGGGTCAGCTGGCCGCATTCCTGCGCATGAAAGTTGACGGATTCGTGCCCTATCAGTTCAATCAGGTAAAGGGTCAGCCGTTCGTTGTCAACGAGCTGGTTAACGCCTTCAATGAAATCCTTAACAAGTAAAACAGAATGACTATGGAATATACAGCACAAGATTTCAAGAAGGGACAGCCCCGTTGGTGCCCCGGATGCGGTGACCACTTTTTCCTGGCATCGCTGCACAAGGCTATGGCCGAAATCGGAGTCGCTCCATACAATACCGCAGTAATATCGGGCATAGGTTGCTCAAGCCGTCTGCCCCACTATATGGCTACCTACGGCATGAACACCATCCACGGACGTGCCGCTGCCATAGCAACCGGCTGCAA
>CADCLI010000100.1 GCA_902802285.1 uncultured Bacteroidales bacterium | reverse complement strand
ACCAACCACCAGTCAACTTATAGCAGTAATAAGAATAACCAGAGTCAACTTCTATCAGGAATAAGACAATCCGAGTCAACCTTTTTTAGGGAAACGCATCTTGCAACGGTTTTGCAACGCCTAATCCTTGACAGTTGTATATATGAGAACTATTTTTGCACAAAACATTGATCAGACATGCACAAATTTTTTCTCAATCTGACTATTGCGCTGCTGCTTCCGGCTGCTATCCTTTCCTCCAACACAAATCATTATGATAAGGAGTGGTTCCTGGTGGAATCTCTGATAGAGGAACAAGAGCAGATTAAAGCCATTGACGCCGTTCATGCAATACTTGACAAGGCCAAGGCCGATGACAACGATTACGAGATACTGCGATGCGCCCTGATGTTAAACCGTCTGGATGCGCCCAATCCCAAGAACGCCGGATACAGTGCTGACTCATATATGCTTTTTGACTCGCTGGAGTCCGTTATGGATGATGAGGGACTCAAGGCCATCTGCCATTATCTGGAGGCAGTTTGCCTGAAAGATTACTTAGGCAACAGCAACTACAGGATTCCCGCCGGCAATCCTCTCGGCATAGAGCAGGAGCAGTTGAAAGACAGGTTCCATTACCATTTCAATCAGGCATTCAGTCTGGCCGGGCGCAAGCGCACAAAGGATTACATCCATTTCATACCCGATTGCAGCGATGATTTCCTTAAGCTACGACCCAAACTGCAGGACGTCCTGATGGAGAATTCATGTTTTACCATTGGTCGTGCCGCCTGGAGTAATGAAAACCCATTTATTACTGAACTGCTTAAATCCGATGAGCGGCTCTTAGGGGATGCATCGCAGTTCCTGAAAGCCGTAAGCAGCGCAGACCCGGACAACATACATCTGTGGCAGATACATACCCTTAAACAACTGACTGAGAACAATCTTAGAGCAAATGCCGATATCCGCGCAACCATTGACTATAAGCGCCTCAGGACAATCGTAGACTCAGTTTCCCCATCAGACTGGGTATCGGTTTCGGAAAAGATTGAAAGACTGGCAGACTCTTACCGCCGCAAAAGCAGATACTCGGCCTGCATCTACATGCTTGCCGCCAAGGTCCTTATCGAGCACGTAACCGACCAGAAAACTATTGACAAGGAGCTTAGGAGCAAGCTCTCAGTACACGCTCATGAGTTGCTTTTGGACGCCATCGGGATATGGCCGGACAGCGAGAACGCCCAAGAGTGCCGTGAGTTGCTGAACCGTATTGAGAAACGCAAGCTGAGCATATCATTTGACAGGATTGAGCGTGCCGGTGTGCCAAACCTGGCCATGCTTACATACTCCAACATAGATACGGTCTGGTTCAAGGCTATCAGATATGACAAGAGTTCTTACAGCAATCTGACTTCCAATCTTTACCGCAACGATTTCATTACAATGATTCAGGACGGGAGTATTCCGGATACACATGAGGCCGCGAGCTGGAGCGTGGCAACAGCCCTAGTTAACCGCAACGACTGGATTGAGCACTCAATGTGGGTATCACTGCCTGCCCTTGAGAAAGGAGAATACATCATAGTGGCATCTCCAGACCGGAATTTCAGGGATGAAAGCTGTTATGCCTGCCGATACCTTACAACCAGCAGGATATTGTTTACGCCCACATATCTTACCGATTCCGACAATAATGCCGAACTCACCGGATTCTTGAGCGATGCATCAACAGGTGTGGCATTATCGGATTGCAGTTATACCCTATACGGATATGATGACATTGAAGATTCCGATTTCAATATCCAAGGCCAGACCGGAGCGGACGGTTTCATCAGAGTGGCCTATCCTACAAGTGCGGATAATGATTTAACGCTCATAGTGAATCATAATACCGGCACCGACACTCTGGAAATTGAAACCCGCAGCACATATTCATACTCCTATTCCAGACTCCCATTCCCCTTCTCAAAGGGACCTGTCCACATCAAAATCAACACAGACAGGGCAGTCTATCGTCCCGGCGACACCATACGCTACTGCGGCATCATATCAGAAACCCCGCCACATATGGACGGTCACGTGATGGAAGGTCTGCCGATAGTGGTATTCATCTCTGCCAATCGTCAGGATATTCCAATACAGGAAACCGTATCGGATGCTCACGGATGTTTTGAGGGCGAATGGCCTGTGCCTGACGATTACAGGCCGGGATGGATGGGGCTTTGTGCGTTTGCCTATCCTGAAGGTGAAGACCTGGAATCACTGTTTGAAGAAATAGACGAGGAAAGCCTGCATCTGCCTGGCAACTCAAAGGAGATTAAGATTGAATCATACTCCAGACAACTTCTTGAAGTGAAATTTGACACAATCATGACACCGCCTGTACCGGGATCTGTAGCAGAGTGTACTGGCCGCGTACTTACAATCCTGGGTAATCCGGTAGGCGGAGCCCGGATACAATGGAGCACAAGCGTAAGTGTCAGGGACGATGTATCATTTGCGCCGGTATTTCATGACAAGATACTTGAAACCGGCCAGACCCAAACCCGCCCGGACGGTACATTCACAATCCGATACAAAGCCGATGCAGACTCTGATGACCTGATAGAACTTAATGCTACAGTAACTGACGGCAATGGTGAGACTCATGCATTTTTCAATGACATATACATGTCTAATGCTTCAAGCCTGAATGTTACAGTCCAAAAGAGCATCATCGGAACTGATGATCCATTACTTACAATAAAAACATACAGCAATTATCCCGGAACAGGCCAGTACAAGGTCCGGATAGAAGCATTACAGCAGCATCAGAGTAAAGGCATTGACATATATACCGCATTCCAAGTCCGGGAATCCGACCGCAAGGAGATGTCTGAGACCGCACTCACTCAAGGTGTGCTGACAACACTGTTTCCAGGATACGAGTTCGGATTACCCGCCACGCCGCAGGTATCACATACGCCTATGGACAGTACAATTGTATTCCGCGCCTATGAAACCGACTCAATACGTGTTCCCGGCATTAGTACCGGGCTTTACAGGATCACGGTGACAACGGATTCCGCCGAGATCAATTACAAAGGCAATACATACAGCCAGGAGATATTCATACCGGTTGGCAATTCTCCGGATACGCTTACGGTCAATGACCTTTTGTGGATGCAGAACCGACAGGAAATACTACGTGAGGGCGATACTGCAACGGTGCATATAGGAAGCCCCTGCCCAGGAACCATAATACGTTATGACGTAATCAACCGCAACGGAAGCCTCACCCACGGCACCATGATTGCTGACGGCATGACTCAAACTATATCTTTCCCGGTAAATGAGGATCTTAGCGGCAACATCCTGATTGTAGCAACCGCATTCAAGGACGGTATGACAGCCAAATCATACTGCCCTGTATACATACCCTATTACTCCAAGCATCTGAAATATGAACTGACCTCATTCCGCAGCAATCTTACAAGCGGTAATGAGGAGAGCTGGACATTCAGGTTCACGGACAGCCAAGGCAAGCCGGTAAGGGCATCGGTTATGGCCTCTATGTATGACTCCTCACTGGATAGGATAGAGCGCAACCGATGGGAATTTTTCCCCTGGCAATACATGGAATTCATCACGGCCGATCCCGTCCGAATAAACCAGATTCACAGAGAACTGTCATTGGCAAAGACGATATTGCCGTTCAATGGTTTCAGAAGCATTGGTCTGGGTATTGCAGACCCGCTGTCAACACCTCTCAGAAAAGGATTACCCATACCTTTAAGAGAAGCAAGCTCTTCGGTAATGGCTTCAGAGAGTATCCCGTCTCTAGTTGACAATAACGGCATGATAAACAATTCCGATACTCAGGTTACATTTATGGAACCCACTGATATAAGAAAGGACCTCAGACACACGGGTCTTTACAAGACCGGCCTCCAGACTGACCGGGACGGTTATGTCACCATCCGGTTCAAGGCTCCAGAGCTCCTTACCCGCTGGAACCTGCAGGTATTTGCATACACCGACAGTCTGCTCACAACCGGATTCGGCGGTTATGTAACTACCTCAAGGCCATTGATGGTTGAGCCTGCCGTCCCCAGATTCTTCCGTCAGGGTGATGTCACAGACTTTGTCCAGAAAGTAACCAACACCCGGGATACCGACACTGAAGTTATCGTAAAGGTATCTTTTACCGATGCCGACAGCAGGAATACTCTGGATCTTACCGACGGCGATTCTGTCAGGATTGTCTCTGTAAAGGCCGGAAGCAGTGTGAACGTTCCTTTCAGACTGACAATACCGGAGGGCACCAAAGCAGTAACATATACAGTGACAGCAGCCTCAGACAGTTTCTCGGACGGACAGCAGGAGACCGTTCAGGTCCTTTCCAACCGTGTAAGCGTGACCAGGAGCATGTCTCTATTCAACAACGGGAATGAGACCCGCCAGTTCCGTTCAGATGCTCCGGATTTATCGGCCACAGGCAGAATCTGGGATCAGGAACTTACGCTTCAGTACCACTCTCATCCCATCTTCTATGCCATCGATGTTCTCCCGTCACTCACTGAGACCAACAATCCGGACAACATAAGCCTGCTCTACGACATTGCAGCCCGATGCATGTCCGGCATAATAGCACACAATTACCCGTCTGTAAGAAGCAGGCTTGACCCTCTCTATTCTGATTCAGTTAGAATTGAACTTATGCTTGACTCTTACATGGACATGATCAGGAGCCGCCTCAACCCGGACGGAGGAATGCCATGGATGCCGGGTGGAGCATCCAGCGCATATGTAACTTCAGTTATGCTGTACATATATGACTTCCTTGACCTGACATATGATTATAATTACAATATGGCTTTGAGATTCCTTGCATCATGTGTAAATAAAAAAACATATCATCTGTCACATCAGGACATCCTGTTCCTTTACCTCTACTCAAAGAGGAATAAGAATTGGGTTGTAGAGAAGGAAATTGAAAACAAATACAACACTCTGCTGGAGCTTGCCGCCAAGTACAATCACAAGAATGAGGACCTCTATTACCGCGGGTTGCTCATACAAATGTTCATGAGTTGCGGCTATACCGATATGGCTCACCGCATTGCCCATGACCTGATTGCCGAATCCCGTTACAGTGATGAGTTGGGCCGATACTGGGACGATAACCGCGGAGGTTATCTGTGGCACGAGGCACCAGTAGAGACACAGGCCGTTATCATACGCGCCCTGAAAGCCGCCGGATATGACCGTGAGGCCGATGAATCCGCCCGCTGGCTGCTCAAGCAGAAGGAGACCACCAGTTGGGAGTCAACCCCAGCCACAGCAATGGCTGTAATGGCGCTGTTGGAGACCTCAAGCGGCAGCCTGCCTCAAGCCGGATCAGGTGTAACCGTAACCATAGGTAACGAGCGCATTGAATCAACTGCCCACGGTAATGATGACGGTTATATGAGCCGTACATGGAGCGGTCCCGTAAGCCCGGACAAGGCTGTCATAACGGTAACCAATCACTCCCAAGGCATGAGTTGGGGAGCATTATTCCATACTTTCACACAGGATCTGGCCGATGTTGAGCAAAGCGGTAACGGAATGAATCTGGAGCGCACCCTATACCGTATTGTAAAGGATACCCAAGGCGAGCATCTGGAGGAGATAACTCCCGGCACCACGCTCAGCAAGGGAGACCGCATCAAGGTCAAGCTGAATCTCAGTACAGACCGCACCTACGAGTACGTACGGTTAAGAAGCCAGCGTGCCGCATCACTGGAACCTGTGAGCACAAAAGCCGGATATACGTATAACTTAACAAGAGACCTGCTCTACTATTGGGCCCCGGCCAACACATCCGATGACCTCTACATAGAACGTCTAGAAAAGGGAACATACAGTATTGAATATGACCTCTACGTCCAGAAAAGCGGCACATTCAGCATGGGTCTGGCAACAATAGAATGCCTCTACGCCCCGGCCTACCGTGCCATCGCCCCAACACAGTCCTCAATTGTCAGTAACTGTCAGATAAGTGAGTAGAACAGGCCGCCAAACAGACCGGCCATGAGGATTACCTTGATGGGACCTATCTTCCAGAAGTAGGTGGCAACGAATGCCAGGATAAAGAGACCGATGCTTACGTAGAGCTGGAGGTTTGCGGCACTGAATGTGCCTAAGTTCTCCTCATTGAGCAAAAGTAACACGGCAGCGGCAAGCATTCCCACCACTACCGGGCGGAGCCACTTTAGTACTGTCTGAACTGACTTGTGGTCCTTGTAGTGCATAAAGAAGGCGCTTATCAGGAGCATCAGGATAAATGACGGCAACATGACCGAGAACGATGCCAGCAGTGATCCGCACACGGCCTCAGTTCGCGTCATTCCGGCATTCTCAATGTCCCACGTATGTGGCCGAGTTTATGCCTATCGGACCCGGAGTCATCTGACTTACGGCTACGATATCGGTAAACTCTGAATTTGAAATCCAATGCTGTTTCTCAACCACCTCATTATGTATCAGCGAGAGCATGCCGTAGCCTCCGCCAAACCCGAACAGGCCAATCTTAAAGAAGGTCCAGAACAGTTTCATCCAGATTACAATGCCGTTCATGACTTCCTGAGTTTAAGTATGTAATACAGAATTGCGCCCACAATGGCCGCCAGTATGATCCAGACCGGCGATATCCCTATCCACCAGATAAGCAGTGCGGTAACCACCGGCACCCACCAGGTCCATTTGTTCAGACCCGCCTTTGATGCCAGACGGATGGTGGGAGTAAGTATAAGTGCAATGACAGCGGGACGTATGCCCTTGAACACATTCTCCACAATCTCATTGTCACTGTAACTGCCTGCAAACAGCGCTATGGCCAGGATGATGATGATTGACGGCATTGCTGCTCCCAAGGCGCACGCAACGCTGCCCCTCTTGCCACGCACCCTGTAGCCCACAAATATGGCCATATTAACAACAAAGACTCCCGGAGCTGACTGGGCAATTGCCATCAGGTCCAGGAAGTCCTCGTCTTTAAGCCAACCTTTGTGCTCCACCACCTCGCGCTGCAACAGCGGGATCATGGCATATCCGCCGCCTATGGTGAACAGCCCTACTTTAAAAAAGGTGATGAAAAGGTCAAATAGCATTATACAGTTACTTTTGAGCCTCAACCCACTTGCGGGCATTAACGAATGCCTCAATCCACGGGGTAATCTCATCATCCTGGCGCTCGGCGGGATAGTATCCGCACTGCCACGGGAATATGGCGCGCTCGGGATGTGGCATCATGGCTACGTGACGGCCGTCGGCACTTGCTATACCGGCCACGTTGTAGTCCGATCCGTTGGGATTGGCGGGATAATCGGCATAGGTGTATTTGGCTATCACATTGTACTTGTCCTCGGGGTAAGGAAGTGAGAACTTGCCCTCACCGTGAGCAACCCACACGCCTAAGCGGCTTCCGCCCAGAGTCTTGAACATTACGCTCTCGTTCTGAGGTATTGTAAGGCCCAGGAATGCCGACTCAAACTTGTGTGAGTCATTGTGCAGCATGTGAGCCTGCTTCTCATAATCGGGATTGATGAGTCCCAGCTCAATCATCAGCTGGCAGCCGTTGCAGATACCCAGTGACAGAGTGTCCTTACGTGCATAGAAGCGATCCAGTGTCTCCTTGGCCTTTGGGTTGAAGAGGAATGCACCTGCCCAGCCCTTAGGTCGGTCATGGTAACGTCCTTAACATCAAATCCGGCCAACCATAGTGTGTATGCCATCTCACGTTCACCGTTGGTACCCTTCTCACGGATTATTGCAGCCTTGATACCGCTCGGTGTGCGGCGGTCGGGATCCAGACCAAACTGGCTCAGCTTGCCTGTAAAGTTGTAGGCAATCTTGATGTCCATGGGCTGCTTGGAGTAGTTCCTGTAGCGCTTGTCGGCACAGCCGTTCATTGACTGCTTGCGATCCAGCAGATATGAGGTCTTGTACCAGAGGTCACGCATCTTGTCAATATCGATGGTGATGTCCTTCTTGCCGCGACGGATGTAGAGTGTGCGTGCATCGGACGGACGACCAATTACGGCGTAGCCAACGCCAGCCTCATCAAGGTAAGAACTTACGGCATCCAGTTTCTTGCTCTCCACCTGGAGCACAACGCCCGGGTTCTCTGCAAACAGCATGCTTGTAAGGTCCTTGCCTGTCAGCTTGTCCAGACTAACCTCCAGACCGCCCTGAGGATTGGCAAAGCACATCTCAAGCAGTGTTACCACCAGACCGCCGGCCGATATATCATGACCGGCCAGAACCTGACGCTTGTCAATGAGTTTCTGGACTGCGTTGAATGCATCGGCAAAATACTCGGCGTTCTTTACGGTGGGAACATCACTGCCTATACGGTCAAGTGACTGAGCCAGGGCCGAACCGCCCAGACGTTGCTCATCAAAACTGAAGTCTATATGAATGAGTACGCTGTCTTTGCGGTCTGCAAGCACAGGTGATACCACCTTGCGTATATCCGATACCTCACCGCCCGATGAAACTATCACGGTACCCGGGCTAATCACCTTGCTGCCGTCGGGATACTTCTGGGTCATGGAGAGTGAGTCCTTACCTGTAGGAACATTAATTCCCAACTGGAGGCAGAAGTCAGACAGAGCCTTGACACCCTGATACAGACGCGCATCCTCACCCTTCTGTGAGCGGCAGGGCCACATCCAGTTGGCAGAGAGCGATACGGTCTTGAGGCCCTGTGCCAAGGGAGCGAACACGATGTTGGTCAGCGACTCGGCAACAGACAGGACTGAGCCTGCGGCGGGATCGGCCAGACCGGCCTGCGGAGCATGACCGATGGCAGTTGCGATACCCTTCTTGCCACGATAGTCAAGAGCCACCACACCGCAGTCAGAGAGCGGCAGCTGCAGCTTACCCTGGCACTGCTGACGGGCAATCTTACCTGTCACGGAGCGGTCAACCTTATTGGTGAGCCAATCCTTGCAGGCTACAGCCTCCAACTGCAGCACGTTACCCAGGTACTCCTCTATCTTATCGTCACTATATGTTACGTTCTCATACTTGCGCTCAACGGTCTCATCAACCATATAGGTCTTGGGAGATGAACCGAACATCTGGCTCACAGCCAGGTCAAACGGACGCACGCCATCAGCCTGCTCAAAGGCAAAGCGGGCATCGCCGGTGGTCTCACCCACCACGTACATCGGGGCGCGCTCACGCTCGGCAATCTTGCGTACATGCTCAATATGCTTCTCATCAATCAGAAGGCCCATACGCTCCTGTGACTCGTTGGCGATTATCTCCTTTGATGACAGGGTCTTGTCACCAACCGGCAGCTTGCTCATGTCAATCAGACCGCCGCACTCCTCAACCAGTTCGGACAGACAGTTCACGTGACCGGCCGAACCGTGGTCGTGGATTGAAACTATGGGGTTGGTATCCTCCTCGCACAGAGGTGCCTCGCGGTGTTTGACAGAGAAAGTACCGAAGCCGATGAGGGCAATCTTGTTGCCTTTCTTGGGAGTGCCCTTGATGCAGTCACGCTTGGTGCCGTAGCCCACGCCGCCGGCCAGCATTATCACCTTGTCGTAACCGTACTGTTCGCCGTTCTCCTGATGCTCAAAGGTAAGCAGTGAGCCGCAGATAAGCGGCTGTCCGAACTTGTTGCCAAAGTCCGATGCACCGTTAGAAGCCTTGATCAGGATCTGCTCTGGAGTCTGATAGAGCCACTTGCGCTCTTTCATGGGCTTTTCCCATGTACGGCTCTCATCATTGCGGGGATATGATGTCATATAGACCGCGGTACCAGCAATAGGCCATGAACCTGTACCGCCACCCATACGGTCGCGGATCTCACCGCCTGTACCGGTCGATGCGCCGTTGAACGGCTCAACCGTGGTGGGGAAGTTGTGTGTTTCGGCCTTAAGAGATATTACGGTCTCTATATTCTTGATTATGAACCAATCGGATGTGGAGTGATCGGCCGGCGCAAACTGCTCTACAACCGGACCCTGTGCGAATGCCACGTTGTCTTTATAAGCCGAAAGGATGCGGTTGGGGTTCTCCTGAGTAGTCTTCTTGATCAAACTAAACAGTGATGACTCCATCTCTTTGCCATCAATAATGAACTTTCCGCCGAATATCTTGTGGCGGCAGTGCTCCGAGTTGATCTGGGCGAATCCGAACACCTCGCTGTCGGTCAGCTTGCGGCCCAACTCACCCTCTACCTTGTGCAGGTAATCAATCTCCTCCTTGGAGAGTGCCAGTCCCTCCTGCTCGTTGTAAGAGTCCAGGTCATCGATAAAGAGAATGGGCTGCGGCTTGATATCAACAGTGAATATCTTCTGGTCAAGACCCTTGTACAGGCGCTGCAGCATGGGGTCGTAGTCTGCATCGGCGCTGGCTACCGGAAAATACTCCTCTATACGGCTTATGCCCTTGAGTCCCATGTTCTGGGTAATCTCAACGGCGTTGGTGCTCCAAGGGGTAATCATCTCACGGCGCGGTCCCACAAAGAAACCTTCCAGTGATTCCTGATCCAGAGCCATGGCATTACCATAAAGCCAGCTCAGTTTCTTAACATCCTCTGCCTGCAGTTTTGAAGCAGTCTCAGTGGCAACAATCGTGCCCGTAGGGTTCTTGAAAAAGATAATCATTTCAGTATAACAAATTTGGATTTGCAAAGGTACTCTTTTTTGAGCACACTTCACCCATTCTAACCTCCTCTATTTATTAACATTTTGGAAGCACCGCCGGACTATGGGTTTGGGGAGACAACGCTCCGTGGCTACTCCGCCTCCCTTCCGGACCCTAAACGCCGAACGCCTCCCTTTTAATTCCCTTCGGGACTTAACGGTCGTTAAACGAAGCGGCGTTCTTAACGGGATCCTCCAGGGGGCTACGCTTACGCCACTCCACGATGCTCCCCAAACCCATAGTCCGGCTCCTGTAACCGGAAAAAAAAACAATCAAACATATTGTATTTCCATAAAATACGTATATTTGCAATTAGGTATAGTTGTTATTTGTTACTCTTTGCAACTATATTGACATATTAAGAAAGCGTATAGCTTTATTCCTGCACAGAGAATCTGGACAATTCTTAAGCAAGACAGGGAATGAGGATACACGCTCATGCTGACTATAATTGAGCGACAGCTCATACTATAGACGGTCGGTGTGAGCTTTTCACAAATCTTATTCCGTCTTGCGGCAGTCCAGAGCCCTCTGTAGGAAAGGGTTATGTGGGCTCACACTTTCGTTGTGTTTTATTGTTCTGCCCGAGCCTAACAGAACACAATATGATATTTATATAAAAAGTCCTAATGAAACTCTGCTTTCAAACCGGGTATTAATCTCAAACAGTTTCCATTATGAAGAAAAAAGAAGTCAGACAAAAGAGATTTTATCAAAAAATGGAAGTTAAGGTGATTGAGTTAACTTACACGAATCCTGTTTTAATCTCATCATTTACTAATGGAGGTTTTCTTGATGAATAACAAAAACAAAGTCTATATGGTAACAAAAACTGTTTTAGTGTCAACAGCCATTTTTGCTGCTGTGACCATACTGTCATGCTCAGATAATTTGACAGAAAATTTAAAAACCAAAACCACACAGGAAATACAATGTAATTTTACGGCAGTAATGCCGGAGTTCAAATCCGAAGGACAAGCTGACACAAAAGCCTCTCTATCTTCGGTCGTAAAAATCAACTGGACTAAGAATGACAGGCTTGTTGTCCTGAACCTAACTAAAGGAAAACAATTGGGTGGTTACCTGAATGCCGACAACAATGGCATATCATCCTCTTTTACTCCCACGAACCTGACAGGAACTATTTCAGCAGGAGACAAATTGGTATTTCTACTGGATTATAAAAAGGAAATGGCAGTAGTTGATGAGCAGGACTACAATCCTATTTCTGTAGATTTTTCATCTCAAAGGGGTGATGGAACAGACGTACCTATAGTTGTTTATGCTGAATACACAGCTTCACAGGACAATAACATAGATGCCACAAATCCTGACTTCAATTTTTTAGTCAGCTATATGCAATTGGCCTTGTCCGCTCTTCCTGCCACAACGTCTGTTTCATCTGTTCAGATAAGCGATATCAGCAGCGGTTGTATGTTCACCATCTCAAATGACAAGAAATTTATTGCCACTCCCCAAAACGGAAGCATAACATTAAACAACTCATTCAATGCCAATTCAAAGGGCGCCAATACACGTTACTTTTCATGCTTCAGTTCGGAGCAGAAAGCTACTCCCCGTGACGCTATGATTATTGCCAACGGCAACCCTCACCATACAGCATGGCTGAAATCAGCTTTTAATGTCGGTTTTTACTATCAGTCTGTTGCCACAGGTTTCACTAATGAGAACATCCAGTTTGTTGATGATGTCTTCAAATCATACTGTGTATCACACTTTGATGGCAACAATGACGGTGAAGTATCATTTGCCGAAGCCGCAGCTGTCACCTCCTACCCGGCCTTCACAGATGCAGAGAAGAGTTCAATCATGTCTGTGTATGAACTTGCATATTTCCCTTCCGAACTGGGATTACCGTCATTTGCCGGTTTAACTGCACTTAAGAACGTAATATTGCCTGGAACCCTTACCGCAATTCCGGACAATGCTTTCAACGGATGCACATCACTTGAAGAGATCAATATTCCAGACAACGTCACCACAATCGGAACCAATGCTTTTAAAGGATGCACTTCATTGCAGTACTTCAGCGGCAATCTGGCAAGCAGTGACCATCAGTTCCTTATTGACGGAGAATACCTGCTGGCATTTGCGCCAAACAAGCATAATAATGTTAAGATTCCCGATAATATAAGGTATATTAATGATGGAGTATTTGAGAACTGTGCGAATATGAGGTCTGTGAATCTGTCTCAGACAACAAACATAGGAAACAACACTTTTGCCGGATGCACATCACTTAATTCAATCAATCTTGTGAATGATATAGTTTCCATAGGAGATGAAGCTTTTAAAGGCTGCAGTTCTTTGGAAACAGTATATAGCCAAAACAGTACACCCGCAGCCATCGGAACTGATGTGTTTACAGACTGCGCACCAGCCTTGAAGATTTTTGTAGCGGAATCCGATAAGAGCAATTATAGCGCTGACGTAACTTGGAGTCAATATACCATTGTAGCCAGAAACTGGCATAAAATATACTATACTACTACAGATGGACAACCTATAAAACCAAATGCCGGTTTAGATTTCGGTTATTCCATCGAACCTTGGTATCTCGGCTACAATGGAGATATCACAATTATGTCAAACACATACAATGATGGTCAGGGAGTAATTGAGTTCAGTGGAAACATCAGGTATTTACCTAAAGAATGGGATGATGAGAATAGTTTCTATGCTTCTATGTTTACAAATCAGACCACATTGGTTTCTATTACTTTTCCGGAATGTATTGAAGAATTACCCTCTGTAAGCGGATGCAATAATCTTGTTTCTATCAATATTCCTGAATGCGTAGATGGTGAGGCAAATATTGAAGATAAGTTTTCAGGTTGTACCTCTATCAGTACTTTTTCAGGAACACATACTTGTGCAAATGGAAAGTACGTAGTATTTAATGGAAAAATATATCTTGCGGCACCTGATCTCCCTGCAGAGATTACCATTCCCGGCGAAGTTAATTCAATTGGAGGCGTTGCTTTCTTGCTTTGCAGTAACCTGAAGAAGGTCACTATCATGGACAACATTAAGGAAATAGGACTGCAGGCTTTCCGCTCCAATCCATGTGAGATAGAAGACTACTATTTCACTGCAACACAACCTCCAATTCTGTCTGGAGATGAATCGACATTCTGGTTTAAAAGTGATGGTAAGATATATGTGCCTATGGATGCAGTAGATACATATAAGACTGCCGGACAAAACTGGGAAGCATACAAAGACAGGATAATAGGTTATTAAAATACAATTATACAATTGTCGAAAATATAAGAGCCACAGTGACAGCCTTATGACATAGAGATGCGATCCATTTGTGTCCAGGGGTCGAATTGTTATTCGCAATATATGCGAGTTAATTTTGCCATTTATTCGCAAATACATATATTTGTTGCGAATTAAATTAAGAATCAACTATGTGGATATACGAAAGATACGATTGGATGAACTTCGACTGGGATAAAGACAAGATATCGGCACTTGTTGAAAAGGTCAGTTCCAGTATCGGTTATCTTCATGGCCGGATTGCCTCTCTTGCGGAAGATGACCGGTCTGGCGCATCTATAGAGATTCTCACCCAGGACATCGTGTCTTCTTTCCGCATAGAAGGAATCAAACTGAATACAGACGATGTACGTTCTTCCATCGTGCGGCGCCTGGGTGTCACCAACATCCAGACCACAGGCACCACGACCCATTTTATGGAGGGTGTAGTGGATATGATGCTGGATGCAACGCGTAACTGCAACATCCCCCTTGACAGGGAACGCATCTTTGGGTGGCACAGCGCTCTATTCCCCACAGGGAAAAGCGGATCTTATCCGATTACAGTGGGAAACTACCGGAAAGGAGACGTTCAGGTAATATCCGGTTCCATGGGGCGTGAAAAAGTCCATTATATGGCACCACCCGCCTCTGACGTGAACGACTATATGGAAGAATTCATATACTGGTTCAACAACGAGACCGGAATCTCCAACATCATCAGGTCTGCCATAGCCCATCTTATATTCGTAAGCATACATCCTTTTGATGATGGCAACGGTCGTATAGGAAGGGCAATTGCAGATATGGCTCTGGCAGCGATAGGCGGAGGAAACGGACGTTTCTTCAGTATGTCACGAGAAATAGAAAAAGAGAAGAAAGACTATTATACCATTCTTGAGAGAACTCAGCGCTTCTCAAATGACGGAGTTATTACCCCCTGGCTGGAATGGTATGTTGCCTGCCTTGGCAGAGCTGTGGACAGTTCACTGGAAACACTGAGCGGAATCCTGAACAAATCGGTATTTTGGCGCGAATTCTCCGGGGTGGGACGGTAAGGAGGCAAAACTTACCGCGCAGAACTGGTCCCACCTGGGTACTGTCTCTCTTGATACCGCTTTAAGGGATATTGCCGACCTTGAAAAAAAAGGCGTCATATCGGCTTATCCCGGCAGAACGAGAAAAGTGGAATATGCCATCAATTATGTTAAGGCCGATGATTTTCTGGAGCATTTTCAGGACATTCACGTTGAACCGGAAGAAAGGGGCCGTTATCTCACTGCTGTATATGACGGAACAGATATTCGGGAACGGATATCCGATCTGGACTATGAACAGTTTGAATCAGGAAATATGTCTTACTCCGACCTGATTCACAAATATATGGCATATCTTTCGTCCCTGTAAATGCTGACGTTGAATGCTGCTCACTGACCACGAGCGCGCACATTTGTACTTTATTTTATCCAAAGATGAAAGATTTTGCAGCGATTGACTTTGAGACGGCCAACAGCGAGCGGAGTTCGGTTTGCTCGGTGGGTGTGGTGATTGTGCGCGATGGTGAGATTGTGGACTCGTTCTACTCGCTCATCAAGCCGGAGCCCGATTACTACAACTACTGGTGTCAGCGTGTGCATGGATTATGCAGCCGCGACACGGACGGCGCTCCCGTGTTTCCCGATGTCTGGGCCAGGATAGAGCCTATGATTCAGGGACTGCCGCTTGTGGCCCACAACAGTCCTTTTGATGAAGGTTGCCTTAAGGCGGTGTTCCGCACATATCAGATGGATTATCCCGATTATGAATTCTACGATACACTATGCTGCTCACGCAGAAAACTGCCATCGTTAGCAAACCATCAGCTGCAGACGGTTGCCGCAGCCTGCGGTTATCAACTGGAGAATCATCACCACGCACTGGCCGATGCCGAGGCCTGTGCCTGGATCGCACTGAAAATCCTGTAAATGATACAAAAGGGGACTGTCCCCTTTTGTATCATTTTTGGCGGCTGTGGAGGCCGCACTCGCGTTTGTCGGGGTTCTCCCACCACCAGCGGCCGGCGCGGATATCCTCTCCGGGGTTGATGGCACGGGTGCAAGGCTGGCATCCTATACTGGGGTAGCCCTGCTCATGCATCTTGTTGTAAGGTACATTGTTGGATTTGACGTAATCAATCACTTCGGCCTCACTCCACAGCATGAGCGGATTGAGTTTGATTACGTCATCGGCGGTGTCATATTCTATTATCTGCATGTCGGTGCGGGTTACTGACTGCGAGCGGCGGAGTCCGGTTATCCACACGTCAACACCCTTGAGGGCGCGTTTAAGCGGTTCTATCTTGCGTATGTCACAGCACAGGTGGCGCAGTTCCACGCTGTCATAGAACAGGTTGATTCCGTGCTCCCGGACCATCTCCTGCACCCTGGCGTAATCCGGAAAGAACACATCGATGCGGATACCGTACCTGCGGTTGGTGCGGTCTATCAGGTCATATATCTGGGGGAACATACGGCCGGTATCGAGGGTGAATATTCGGGCGCTCTCCTTGCCGTGACGGGCTATCATATCGGTCACGGCCTGGTCCTCATAACTGAGGCTGGTGGAGAGTGCGGCGCGTAGGCCGAATGTCTCTACAGCCCATTTCACTGCGGCCTGGGCACTCTCCAAGGCACCAAGGCCCGCCCACTCGGCATTCTTCTCTGCCACAAGGGCAATCTTCTGTTCCTTAGTCATAACTCTCAACAATCATTCCGGCACCAACGGTGTCATTTGTTCCGTCAATAAATATAAGCGAACCCATGGTACGGTTGTCGCGGTACGAATCAAACACAAGCGGAGCGGCGGTCTTAAGATGTACGCGCGCAATGTCATTGGCTGTAAGTTGCTCTATACCATAGACTTTCTCCTGCTTGTCAATGTCCAACTTGTACTCTACCTCCTTAACGATACCGGCCACCTCCTGCGTAGCGTGACGTATGGTGTAACGCTTGCCGCACACTAACGGTGATGTACGCAGCCAGCACACATCCAGCACAAAGTCATTGCTCATGGACGGCTTTACGCCGCTGTCCGATGCAATCACGTCGCCGCGACTTATGTCGATATCATCCTTGACGGTGATGCAGACCGATTCGCCCGCAACCGCCTGCTCCTTCTTCTTCTCACCCAGCCAAATGCCTGTAACGGTACTCTTTGAGCCCGATGGCAACACATCGACACTGTCACCCACGCGGATGGCACCCTGGGAGATGCGGCCGCCGTATCCCCTGAAATCGGGGAACTGCCGTGATATGGGCCTTATGACATACTGCACCGGGAAACGCATGCTGTCGGCATCGCCGGCCGGAATCTCTATCTCCTCCAGCAGCTCCAGCAGTGACGGTCCATCGTACCATGACATACGCTCAGAGCGGGACACCACATTGTCACCGTCCTTGGCGCACATGGGAATGAATATCACGTCCTTGAACTCAAGTCCGTTCTTTTGGATCATGGCATTGTAGGCTGTACGGATTTCATCGAACACCTTGCCGTCAAAATCCACCAGGTCCATCTTGTTCACAGCCACTACAACCTTGGGGATACGCAGCAGCGATGCAATGCAGGAGTGCCTTACGGTCTGCTCCATTATCCCGTGACGGGCATCCACCAGAATCACAGCCAGATCGGCTGTCGATGCGCCCGTAACCATGTTGCGTGTGTATTGGATGTGGCCCGGGGTATCGGCTATTATGAACTTGCGCTTGGGGGTGGCAAAGTAACGGTACGNNNNAGCGCCAGGTTGACCTCCTCGTTGCCGCGGCTGCGCGAAGCCTCCTCGACAGCCTCCAGCTGATCCTCAAAGATTGACTTTGAATCATACAGCAGACGGCCTATGAGCGTACTCTTTCCGTCATCCACACTGCCGGCGGTAGTGAACCGCAGCAGTTTCATCTCAAGATATCCATTATTCTGCATAGACCTTTCCGATTAGAAATAACCCTGTTTCTTTCTGTCCTCCATTGCCGTCTCGGAGCGTTTGTCGTCGGCACGGCCGCCACGCTCGGTAACGCGGGTGGATGCAATCTCGTCAATTATCTCCTCAAGTGAATGGGCGTGCGACAGCGTAAGTCCGGTACAGGTCACATCACCTATGGTACGGCAACGCACCTCACGCTCCTCGACCACCTCTTCGGGGCGGCGGGGTATGAAATCGGGATCGGCGGCAAGCCACTGCCCGTCGCGGAAGAAACACTTGCGCGTATGCGTATAGTACAGACTGGGCAGCTCTATATTCTCCTGATAGATGTACTGCCAAACGTCCATCTCGGTCCAGTTGCTGATGGGAAATGCCCTGAAATGCTCGCCCGGCTCTTTCCTGGCGTTGAATATGTTCCAAAGCTCAGGGCGCTGGTTCTTGGGGTTCCACTGTCCGAACTCGTCGCGGTGTGAGAATATGCGCTCCTTGGCGCGTGCCTTCTCCTCATCACGGCGGGCGCCTCCGCAGGCACAGTCAAACTTGTGCTCCGCCAGTGTATCCAGCAGGGTCACAGTCTGCAGTTTGTTGCGGCTGGCGTTGAATCCCTTCTCCTCCACAACCTTGCCCTCATCGATGGACTTCTGGACCGAACCTACCACCAGGTCGGCTCCCAGACGTTTTACAAGTTCATCACGATAGACCAGCGTCTCGGGAAAATTGTGTCCTGTATCTATATGTACAAGCGGGAACGGTATCTTAGCGGGATAGAAGGCCTTGTATGCCAGATAAGTGAGGACAATGGAGTCCTTGCCTCCCGAGAACAGTATGCACGGCTTTTCAAACTGTGCGGCCACCTCTCTCAAGATGAATATGGACTCGGCCTCAAGTTCGTTTAAGTGAGTAAGCTGATTTGAACTCATATCATTGTGTTTCAACTGAATAATCCGGAAAGGTATCTCTTGGTAAGCTCATTCTGCGGTGATTTGAACACCTGCGATGCAGGCCCCTCCTCAACCACCTCTCCAAGATAAATGAACACCGCATGATCGGCAATGCGCAGAGCCTGCGGCAGGGTATGTGTCACCATAATGATTGTATATTTCTCCTTGAGCCTTTCAAACAGTTCCTCGATGGTCTTGCTCGATATCGGGTCAAGGGCGCTGGTAGCCTCATCGGCCAGTATGAAATCGGGCTCCACGGCAAGGCTGCGGGCCAGGCACAGGCGCTGCTGCTGGCCTATTGACAGGCGGGCAGCCGGACGGCGCAGACGGTCTTTTACCTCATCCCATAGTCCCACCTCACTC
>CADCLI010000099.1 GCA_902802285.1 uncultured Bacteroidales bacterium | reverse complement strand
ATATAACAGACTGCGGTCCTTATCAAGCAGCCAGTTTCCAACCAGAGGGTAGCATGAAAGGTCCACAAGGTCCCAGTTGTTTATATAGTCTGTGTGTGAAAGATAGAAATCCACGCACTGTTTCTGCATGGCAGGACTCTTTTTATTGTGGCCGAATATCTCTACAAGAGCAAGCAGGGCTGCCAGACGCACCTCGTGATACTTACTTGTAACGCACTCCTCAAGCTCTGTAAAGCTCACATCCTTCCAGCACTCCTTTACCACGGAGCGTGTAACCGGGACCTTGATTCCAAGGAAAAGGTCACCATAGCCGTATTGACCGGGGCCGGTTTTGAAGAACCGTATCAGTCCCTCCACCTGTGCGGTGTCCGCATGCTGCAGCATACTGTCAAGCAGCTTATTCATAGTATGCCCTGATTATCTGTGAAGCACGTTCCAGAGTCTCCGGCTTACCTGCATCAACCCAATTTCCCGGGTCCGATAAGACCGACCTCAACCTGAGACGTGCCGCATTATCCACATAGAAATCCGTTATAGAGAACCTTGGCTCCGGAACCTCATCCAATAAAGGCAACAGTGTGCGTGACACGACATGAATGCCCTGGAATGCGCAAGGTGTAAAGCGGGACTTGTCAAATCCGGGATAAGGGGAGCGCACCTGACCGGTCTTCTCATTGCTCCAGCCGCAAAGCATACCTGAAGTATCAAAATAGAGGTAACGTGAGGTGCTGCGCTGAGCCACAAGCAGAGTAGAGTCTGCTCCGCTCTCAATGTGACCTGAGTACAAAGCCTTCAGATCAACACTGGAGAAAATGTCCACGTTATGCACCAGCACAGGCTGTTCATCGTCAAACAGGCGCATAGCCTTACGGATTCCGCCTCCGGTATCCAGCAGCAGGTCTGTCTCATCGGACAGACGTATATCCTGCCCAAAGTTCTGATGCTCTTCAAGGAAAGCCTTGACCTTGGGCGCAAAATGGTGTATGTTTATTACAAAACGGTCAAATCCGGCAGCAGAAAGATGCCGCAACTGATGCTCAAGCATTGTACGCCCGCAAACCTCCACGAGTGCCTTGGGGCGGTCCGATGTAAGTTTCCCCAACCGGGTACCAAGTCCCGCTGCAAGAATGAGCGCATTCATAACTCAGTGCGTTTTTTCTGTTCGCGGTGCTCCAGGACTATACGTATCCTGTCACCGAACTTATCCTTCAGGTGTGCGGCCAGATGGTTGGCGCAATAGAGAGAGCGGTGCTGTCCGCCGGTGCAGCCGAACGCCACCATCAGATTACTGAATCCGCGCTCAACATAGTTGGTCACAGCTGGATCAACTAACCCATACACATTCTCCAGGTATTTCTGCACCTCACCCCTCGATTCCAGGAACTCTATTACCGGGGCATCGGCTCCGGTTATGCCTTTGTACTGCTCATAGCGTCCGGGATTCTGCATGGCGCGGCAGTCAAACACGAATCCGCCTCCGTTGCCGCTCGGGTCTTCAGGGATTCCGCCTTTGCGGTAACTGAAACTCATTACACGGACTGTAAGTCTGCCGTCAGCCGGCTGTGCGGGAACAAACTGAGGCAGTTCCACAAGCCCGCGCAGCACCTCTGTAAGATAAGGATACTCCGTAGAGCCCACTCCGGCATCAAGCAGATTCTTGAGATTACGTATGGCCCCGGGTATGCTCTCTATAAAGTGCTGCTTGCGCTCAAAATAGCCGCGGAATCCGTATGCGCCCAGCACCTGCAGGGTGCGGAACAGCACGAAATGCATCAGACTGCGGCCGAAAGCCTCAGCGTTTACCTTGCGGTACCGGCCAAGAGACTCAACATATACATCTATAAGGTGATTACGTAAGTCCGCCGGATAAGCGGCACGCGCCTGCCAAAGAAACGATGCCACGTCATACTCCACAGGTCCGCGGCGGCCGCCCTGAAAATCTATGAACCAGGGCTCACCATCCCTGACCATTACGTTGCGTGCCTGGAAATCGCGGTACATGAACGTATCATAAGGGGCATCGGCCAGCAAGACAGAGGCCAGACGCTCAAAATCATCTTCCAGACGGGCCTCATGGAACTCCATGCCTGTTGCCTTAAGGAATGAGTATTTAAAGTAATTGAGATCCCAGAATATGCTGCGGCGGTCAAACGCCTCACACGGAAAACAGATGCTGTAATCCATCCCTTGTCCTCCGCGGAACTGAATATCGGGCAAAAGACGCATCACCTTTTCAAGCATTGCCACTTGTCCGGGAGTGTACTGTCCGCTCTCACGGGCGCTCTCCATGAGACCGAAAAGGGACTCATCGCCAAGGTCCTCAAGAAGGTAGCACATACCGCAGTCAGACACCGCCAGAATCTGTGGGACAGGCAATCCTGCCTTACGCAGATGGCGTCCGATAGTCAGGAACGCACGGTTCTCATCGGGATTGGTACCCTCTACTCCAACAACTGTACCACCACCGGTAAGAGCAAATCTGTAATAAACACGATTGGAACCTGCAGCAGTCAGTCTTGTGACCGCCTCAGGCTCACAACCGGAATATTTTAAAAGCAACTCTTTAAGTCTCTCATTCATAATGAGACCAAAGGTACTTTTTTTTCCTTTCTCTTTACCATGCTACCGGAAAAAACACACACATCAAAAGTCATTGTTAGTTTTTCTTTATCTTCGCGCCAAACAACAAACCTTATTATGAGAAAGTTAATCACTACAATCATGCTGTTTATGGCCGTAACGGCTGTTTCAGCCCAGGAGAACATCTATTCTTTCAAGGTAAAGAACGATCAGGGTAAGGAAGTAAGCCTTGAGCAATACAAGGGCAAACTTCTGCTTATAGTCAACACCGCCACACGCTGCGGATTCACCCCACAGTACAAGGACTTGGAGGACATCTATGAGAAATTCAATGAGAAGGGATTCGAGATACTGGATTTCCCCTGCAACCAGTTCGGTCAGCAGGCTCCGGGTACAATTGCCGAGATAAAGGAATTCTGCTCGGCCAATTATCACGTCAAGTTTGCCCAGTTTGACAAGATTGAGGTAAACGGAGACAATGAGATTCCTCTTTACACCTGGCTCAAGGCCAATGCCGAGAACAAGAACAACATTCGCTGGAACTTCACCAAGTTCCTGGTTTCACCCGACGGCAAGGTCCTTAAACGCTTTGAACCCGGTGACAAGATGACCGATGTAGAGGCGGCAGTGGAACAGGCACTGAAATAATGGAAGCCGGTCCACACTCAATTCCCGAAATGGATTATTCAGCCTGCAGGTTCTTTATCCGCAGGCTGAATACTTATGACCGTAACAAACCGGTCCAAATGCCTCAGGCCACATTGCCCCTTGTGGGATTCCTCTATGTGACATCGGGCGAAGTACTGGTGGAGATTGGCGGAACCCCGTATCTATGCCAGACCGGGCATGCGCTGATAATACCGGCCAAGCACCCTTTCTCCATCCGATATTATAATGATGCCGCAGGTTACTCCGGAGCGTTCTCAACTTCACTTCTGTCCGATACCAGACCGTTACGTTTTCTCACTGAACCCATTCACCAGGCATTCTGGTTTGACGAGGGCGTGTTTATGGGAGAACTGTTCAATATGATACAACTCTCATTTGAAAAAGGTGACAACCTTTTCATTGAGAAAGCCCTTGACCTGTTCCTTTCACGTTTAAGGTCGGGCAAGCCGGTAGCAGTATCCGATATAGTAAACCGTTTTCTGGAATCAATATTCAACCCCGACAGAAGCATTGGCACCATATCATCATATGCCGCCCAGGCCGGTATAAGTGATAACTATCTGAGCCGAAAGGTAAAGCAGGGCACAGGACGCAGCGTGGGAGACTGGATTGATGCAGTACGCATCGTAAGGGCCAAGAAACTTTTGGCCGACACTTCACTCCCCGTCATTGATGTTGCAACGGCAGTAGGCCTGGCAGACCAGTCCTATTTTGCCCGTTTCTTTAAGCGCGAAACCGGTCAGACTCCCAGCGAGTACCGGAAAGTCATGCAAGGATAATCCTAAATTCAGTACTCAGCGTTCTAAATAGGACGGTTGTTTTTGCGGACCTTTGCAACCGCAATGACAACAGCTTTTCTGATATCCCTTTTTGCAATAGTATCCCCTCTGGAAGATACTCTGGTGCAACAATTGCCGCCCATCACGGTGGCTGCGCCCAAAGAGTGCATCCAAGCTGAAAGGATGGCGTCGGCAATATCGGCCATTCCATACTCTATGCTCCATAAGAACAGCACATTCCGTCCTAACGCATTATCATCGGTCATACCCGGACTGCACATTCCCGATTACGGAGCCTCACTGACATCCACCATTTACATGCGCGGATTGGGTTCCAGGATGGAGAACCCGGTCATGGGTCTTTATATAGACGGCATTCCTGTTATAGACAAGAACGCCTATGATTTTGACTGGGAGGGTGTAAGCCGTGCCACCGTGCTTCGCGGTCCGCACGGCACGCTCTACGGACGCAACGCCATGAGCGGAGTTCTGTCTCTCAGTACTTTCTCTCCGTGTGATGACTACCGCCCCACCATCCGTCTGGAGTACGGAACCGCCAACACAGTCAGGGTCGGCATATCATTTACTGCTGGCAGGAATGCTCTGTCTGCCACATTCAGGCATACCGACGGTTATTTCCGCAACTCCTGGAAGAATGAGATGTGTGATCCCTACAACGGGTTGGCACTGCGCTGGAAATGGGTAAACAACTACAATGACCGCCTGCGTCTTACCAACAGTCTGTCGGCCAACATATCCAGTGAGGGCGGTTTTGCATACGGTAAGTGGCAGGACGGCGTTCGGAATCCGGTATCATTCAATGATGAATCCGGCTACAAAAGGCTTTCGGTAATAAACGGGGTCAGTCTTCACCATAACGGCGACAGGATAATTACCGACGCGACAGCATCACTCCAGGTCCTGGCCGATGACATGCACATGGACCAGGATTATACGCCCAAGTCCATATTCACCCTGCAGCAAAAGCAGATGAGCGGTGCCGGCACCATGGAGATAAGTATCCGCCGTGCAGAAACCGGATCGGTCTGGCAGCCCCAGACAGGTCTGTTCTCATTCTACCGCCGCAACAGTCTCTCTGCACCGGTAACTTTCATGCGGGACGGCATAGAGACCCTTATCCTGAACAATGCCAACAGTCATATACCAACCGATATCGGGCGTCTGGTCATATCTGATACAGAGATGCCTGTAAATTCGGACTTTATGATTGACAGCTGGAATGCCGCCCTGTTCCACGAGTCGGTATTTGAACTGGACCGATGGCTCATTACAGCGGGAGTAAGACTTGACTATGAAGGCGGAACGATGGACTATGACTGCATGGCCAGGCTTCACTACCGTTTTGAGCCCGTAATGAAGGCAGACAGGGAGCTGTCGGTCCCATATAAGGGTAATGTAAGCCACAGCCATTTTGAGGTACTGCCCAAGTTGTCGGTACTGTTCAGGGCATCAAGTGAGATTACGCTGTTCGGAACATCATCAAAGGGTTACAGGGCTGGCGGATTCAACACCCAGATATTCTCGGACATACTACAGAACAAGACCATGACAGCCACCATGACCGATATGGGCGTATATCCGGACAGGCCGTTCGTATCGGTAACCGCGAGCGACACCGGGTATGACCCTGAGACGGCATGGAACCTGGAATTGGGCACCCGCATACATCACGGCAGATTCAGCGCCGCTGTATCGGCCTATTATATGGACGTAAGAAACCAGCAGCTTACCGTATTCCCGCCCGGAATGTCCACCGGACGTATGATGACCAATGCGGGACGCAGCCGCAGCATGGGCGTAGAGACAGAACTGGGATGGGCTCCGGGACAGTTCCGCTCACATCTCTCCTACTCATGGTGTGACGCCCGGTTTGTAAGTTTCAATGACGGCAACAATGACTACTCCGGCAACCGCCTTCCATACGTACCCGGGCACACGCTCCACCTGACCGCAGGATACGGTTTCAATATTGGGAGCAAGACTCTTGATATCGACGCGTCACTTCGCGGCGAGGGTCCGTTCTGCTGGAATGAATCCGCGACACAAAAGGAGCCGTTCCGCCTCAGGGCCGGTGCACGCATAGCTCTGGTATTCAATGACTGGGAGTTTTATGTAAGGGCCGATAACCTGACCGATGAGCCCGGCAACAGTTTCTATTTCAAATCCATGGGCAACGAGTTCTTTGCGTCGGTCAAGCCCAGGACACTAATGACAGGTATAACCATTAAACTCTAACAATATGAAAAGAACAGTATTTATTCTTGTTGCAATTGCAGCGGCATTGGTCAGCTGCGACAAAATCGAGTCCGACAAGCCTCTGGAGGAATCCGCAGTCAGGAGCGACAGCCTTTTCTATTCCGGAACCCTTTTGGCAAACGCATCCAGCGGAGACTGCACAACCCCGGACATGAAGGTCTCCATAAACCTGACCTTCAAGTCAGATTCAGTATCCATATCATTGTTCAAGGCCAAACTGGCTCAAAGAATGCCTGCCATGGATATCGTAATTCCGAATATCACCATGAAGAAGGAGGCTGATGTAACACTACTGACATCCGTCCGAGCCGTTCCGCTTGCCATGGGCAATGAGTTCCCGGCTTACACCGTGACCGGTTTTAACGGCCGGATCAATGGTGACTCTCTCAATTTCTCACTCAGTTTCGGATCAACGCCGACCTCATTCAACGGAAAGATCATCAAATAATCTGATCCATACTATAGTAGCCCCAACGCCCCCGTCCGGAAGCTTTCCGGCGGGGGCGTTGTTTATAGTATTGTTTTTTTATATATTCGCAGTTTGGAATACAAACACAAAAAGATATACAGTTATGAAAAAAACTCTTTCAATGATGCTGGCAGTCATGTTCATGATCTCATGCTCAGCAAAGGATCCCAAAGTGCTGGTTACATATTTTTCGGCATCAGGAACTACCAAATCACTGTCACAGGACCTGGCCAAGGCTACCGGTGCAGACCTGTTTGAGATAGAAGGTGCACAGCCCTACACTGCCGAGGACGTCAATCTGGGTAACCGTGAGGCACGTGCATTCAAGGAGATGGCCGACAAGTCATTCCGTCCCGAACTCAAGGAGAGTCCCAAGAACCTCAAGAGTTATGATGTGGTTTATATCGGATTCCCCATCTGGGGCAATGCCGCACCAAACATCATCTACACTTTCATTGAGAAGAATGACCTGAAGGGCAAGACTGTGATCATTTTCTCAACATCAGGAAGCAGTGACCTGGGCAACTCATTCCGTCTGCTCAAGGAGCAGTATCCTGACCTGACACTGGTAGAGGGCACCACCCTTAAGCGCAACCCCACCCCCGAGGCCCGCCAGGCTGTAATTAATAAACTTAAAGAGGCTATTCCCGCAGAATAATGGCTAAAACAAGGACATCGTGGGCATGGGTTCCCACGTTATATTTTGCCGAAGGTCTGCCCTATGTTCTAGTGGTAACAGTATCGGCCATAATGTTCAAGCAATTGGGCATCAGCAATGCCGATGTGGCCCTCTATACCAGTTGGCTTTACCTGCCATGGGTCATTAAACCATTCTGGAGCCCGTTTGTGGACTTGGTCAAGACCAAACGCTGGTGGCTGTTACTTACCCAGATCATTCTGGGAGCAGGACTGGCCGGCATAGCTCTTACTCTCAACACCGCCAACTTTTTCCGTTGGTCACTTGCCATCATGTGGTTGCTTGCATTCAGTTCGGCCACACATGACATATCAATTGACGGTTTCTACATGCTTGGCCTGGATGAGGGCGAGCAGTCCATGTTTGTAGGCATCAGAAACACAGCATATCGTATTGCCATGATTGCCGGTCAGGGCGGTCTGCTCATCCTGGTAGGTATGTTTGAAAACATATTCGGATCGACTGTCCGTGCCTGGAGCCTTGGATTCCTGGTTGCAGGAGGACTGATGATCCTGTTGTGGCTTTACCACTCCTATATCCTACCTCATCCCGTTGCGGACTGCACTACCGGTATTTCCGGCAGCAACATACTCAAGGAATTCGGAATGACCTTTGTGAGTTATTTCAAGAAACCTGATATTCTCCCGGCACTGCTCTTTATCCTGCTGTTCAGGTTCCCAGAGGCACAGTTGGGCAAGATAGCTCCGCTGTTCCTGGTTGACACACTTGATGCAGGCGGTCTGGCTCTTACCACAAGCCAGGTGGGTTTTGCACAAGGTACGCTGGGAGTCATCGGTCTGTTGCTGGGAGGTATCCTGGGAGGCATCACACTCTCCCGATTCGGACTCAGGAAATGTATCTGGTATATGGTAGCTGCCATTTCGGTCCCTGACCTGGTTTACGTATATCTGAGTTGGATGCCTACACAGAATATGGCTCTGGTGAGCAGCTGCATATTCATTGAGCAGATGGGCTATGGATTCGGATTCACCGCCTATACCCTTTTCCTGATGTATTTTGCACGCGGAGAGCACCAGACCTCACACTATGCAATAAGTACCGGCATCATGGCGCTTGGAATGATGCTTCCGGGCATGATTTCCGGAATACTGCAGGAACATATGGGGTACCGTACGTTCTTCATATGGGTAATAGCCTGCTGCGCTGTAACCTGTATTGTATCGGCATTGATTAAATATGAACCTGATTTCGGAAAGAAACAATGATACTTATTGTTGACAGTGGATCGACCAAGACCGATTGGGGTTTTTGCAGTAACGCATCAGACCTGAAAACCGTCAAAACGCAGGGTATCAATCCCTGCCACCAGAGTTCTGCGGAGATAGACAACATCATTAGAGTTGAACTTCTGCCATATACAGAAGGCATTGTATTGCAGGATATTACGGAGGTTTTCTATTACGGTGCCGGATGTGCCACAGAATCCATCTGCGCACAGATGGCAGGCATACTTAAGGAGTTCTTTACCCAAGCCTCAATAAACGTTGACAGTGACATGCTTGGAGCCGCACGCGCTTTGTGCGGCCACTCCGAAGGTATAGCCTGTGTACTGGGTACA
>CADCLI010000098.1 GCA_902802285.1 uncultured Bacteroidales bacterium | reverse complement strand
AATCGGGCGCGGTCTGTGGCATCCGATGACATCTCGGCCAGTCGTGACAGGGACTCGGCCATGCCTCCAACTTCGCCGGCAATGTACATGTTCCACATCTCATAGCGGTTGCCGGGGCGGGCCTGACGCTCGGCGCGGGTGCCGTCGGTCTTTACGTATGTGCGGTAATGCAGGCGGTTCCATACCCACAGTCCCATATCATGGGCTATGAGCAGGGCCTTCTGCGCCACCTCCCGGTCATCGACGTTCACGGCTATGTCGATGAGTCCGGCCAGCTGCTTGTGGATGGTGTAGTAGGGGGCCCATACGCCGCTCTCATTGTTATAGGCTGCGTATTTCTCTATCAGAACGGCATGCTGTGCGGGTATGGCGTTCAGGTAGCCGTAGCCATAGGCGCGGCAGTCTTTCTTGTACTGGTCAAATGCATCCCAGGTGCCTTTAAGCTGCATGAGCTCGGCCTCGGGGGCCAGGTCACGGGCCTCACGGTAGCGGCCCAGACGGTTGTCCCATACAAAAGTCAGCTCCTGGCAGGCGCGCATCTCATCGACCATGCGGCGGATGCGCTCCATCAGCTGGCTGCGTAGCGCTGCGTCATCAGTCCCGGCGTATGCAAACGCCAGAGCCGACAGATAGTGGCCGGTGCCGTGCCCCTTGAGTTTGGTGTAGGGTGAGTCCCAGCCGTCGGACATGGTATAGCCTTGGGTGCTCAGCCCGTAGGTGTCACGGTAGTTGTAGAGCTGCTGCGTGACATCGAGTGCCAGCAGCGCACGTATGTCAAGGTCACGGTTGGATGTGAGACGGTTATCGCCTATAAGCCTTACGCTGCCCAGGGGCAGGGGACTGGCTATTGGCTGCGGGGCAGGGGCATTCCATCCTTGTCCGGTTACTTTGACGGTTGCTGATATGGGGTAGCCGGCGGGGGTGGTGTTATCGCCGGTAATGAATCCTTCGATGGAATACGTACTTCCGGCCGGATACCTGGAGGCATCGGCCTGGGTACGCTCCACATCGGCCGCATGGTTGGTCCATACGGTCTGCCTGAGTTCGCTCCGGCCATCGGTGTAGGTGACCCTCACCTGCCAGGGTAGCCTGGCAACGGTACCTTGGGGGGTCTCTACACTGATGGGTTCCACATTCTTGATGGTGCGCATTTGGCTGCGTCCTGCACAAGATGTGAGAACCAGCGCCAGAGCAAGCTTAAACAGGGTCTTGTTAATCACAGTAGTCAAACTAAATGAAGAAAATTTGTCCTTTTTTTATCTATCATAGGGTTTAGTACCATCAAACTTAGCCTGCCAGGGCCATACTGACACGGGCTTGCCGTTGTCTTCACCCCAGGGGTGACGTATGTATCTGGCGGGGGCACCGGTTACCACAAACCACAGGTTCTGGCTGTTAGCAGGCACATTAAAGCTCTGCTCAGTGTCCTGGGCGCTCCAGATGGGGCTGTAGGTGGTGGTGCCGTCAGAGTTGTAGCTTACAAATCCGTAACGCCATCCGGCCAGGTCCTGCGGACCCACGGTGCAGCCTGCCAGCTCGCTCAGACCGTGCAGCGTAACCTTTACGGTCTGGCCTGCAGCGGCAGTCATGCGTACTGCATTTGATCCGGTTGACTCCGGGGCCTTGGCTGCCGATATGCGCCACCAGTCTGTATCCACGTTGCTTATGGCTGTGGCGGGAATTGCTGTGCGGCCGATATAGCGCTTGCCGTTGTTGCGTATCTCATCCATATCCCAGGTGAGACAGCGGGCGGCGTAGTTCCATATATCATCGTTAAATGCGTTCACATCATACTCCATAAGACGCATGTAGGTCTCGCAGGGGTCCTCGGGGTACTGGGCGTTGCGCCACATCTTGGCCAGGAATGTGATGTCATCATTGTTATGGCACCACCACCACTGTATGAAGTAGTTGGCGTAGCGCGGGGTCTCATGCAGCACGTGCAGGTGGGTCTGGTCACAGAATGCCCCGAAGTTATAGTTCTCAAACGCCTCGTCCTTATAGGTCTGGTAGCTCTGCCACTGTGCGCACTGCTCCCAGAAAGCGTTGCCGCCGGCTCCGTTCTGGCCGTATCCGTAACGCCATCCGGGGCCCTGGTTGCCGCTTGCGTACGGTCTCTGGGCTGCGGGCACGCCGGTGTTCTTAAGCCAGTCACAGAATGTCATGTACTGGAATGTGTGGCCTATCTCATGGGCAATGGTGCTGCCTACGGGCTGGCAGGTGCTGGGGTTGACCCACAGTGCACCAATCATATTGTCATATCCGCTACCGGTGGCAAGCCACTCTGACTGGTAGAGGATGTAGATTTCAAACTTATAGTCGTCCAGGACAGACTTGCCTGTTCCTGGCTCGGAGAACTTGAGTGTCTCCGTGTTTATCTTATAGAATTCTTCGGCTTTCTTAAGCAGGTCGTCTATATCGACCCTCATTTTTGAACTTTTGCAGGTGGTGGGCGATGTGTTTGCCACTCCCATACGGTCTCCGTAGAGTCCGTACTCACCGTACTGCTTGTCCCAGAACACAACTACGTGCTCTGTCTGCTTGCTGCGGCACCAGCTCCATTTGCTGTCCGAGCGCAGCATGTCAAAGTCAAACTCCAGCGGTTTGTAGTATTTGTCAAAATCCTGGACATCATCCATGGTCAGGATAAGGCATTTGCGGCCCTGTGTTACGGTGAACTTCTTGCTGTTGGCACCCGATACTATCTTGAACTTGGCGGTACGGGTCTCGGCAAGTCCCTCCTCAAGAGCAGTGAATGTGATTCTCTTGTTCTTGGTGGATACCCCGTGTGTAAGGTCGGCTTCAAGCCAGGTCTGCTCTTCCTTGTCATTTGATACCAGATACCATTCATGGTCAACGGTAAGCCTGATTATAGCCTTGCCTCCCTTGTCGGCCGGAAGATCCAGGTCTGTGGCGGTAAGGGTTATGGATGATTCATACTTGTCATTGGGATCCGGCCCGATGACAGCCTCTTCGTCTTCTTTTGAGCATGATGCCAGCATGGTCATAACCACAGCTGACAGGAATAGTATCTTGCGCATTGTAATGTCTGTTTAAGGAATACTTTATAAAAAACAGGGAGCGGGCGTTATTCCGCCCCCTGTTTTGATTTGGGAATTACTCAGTTACGGTAATTGTAAGGGTGCATGTGACATGCTTCATCGTATTCAGGTCTGCTACACGGAATGTGGCGGTGTATGAACCGGCAGTTGCATTTTCGGGGTGTATGCCTGTGGCAAGACCCTTGAAAGCATCATCTTCATATTTGGGCTCTACAAAGAATACGCTCTCATCTCCATATTCTACAGCCTCACCGTCGGCATTCATCCAGAATCCGCCGTTAGCGGTGTATTCCATTCCACCGTTCAGATCAAGGATGGTTATGTCTGATACTCCCAGGGTTGTCAGTATGTCTGATATGTCAACAAGCTGGCCACCGTATCCATCGGTAAGGGTCTGAGTGGCAGACAAGGCGGCTGTTCCGACCTCGGTTGTCTCATAGATTGCAGGCTCAGCCACTGTTAGGACAAATGTGAGCACGCAGCTCTTATCGCCAAGCTCCAGGCCCAGCTTGAATGTAGCGGTGTCACCCGAATCCTTCCAGAGTCCGCAACCGAATGTGTTGTTGCCTCTGTACTCTATAAAGCCACCGCATGCAGGGTCTGATGTTACGGTGGTATAGTCTGATACGTTTCCGTTGGCCAGATACCAGTAACCGTTATTGGCTGTAAATTCACCGTCATAGCGTGTACCGTCTGCGTTAACACCGAATATCGTTACCTTTGAAAGGTCAACTGAGTCAACACCCAGGGCCTGGGATATGGCAGCGATGTTGTTGGCGGTGAGAACGTGATCTATGTTACCAGTCTCAAGCGGTACCAATTCGTTGATAACGGTATAGTCAATACCTGTTACGTTTATGGCTACCTTAACGATGTATGCGTCACCATTGTCATTTGCAAATGCTATGGCACCGTTTACTGTGGTTCCGGCAATTGTCTCATCGGGGAACAGGCAGTAAATCCAGTGGTCCTGCTCGTTGTTGTTGAGGCATACGGCTGCGCCCTCGCCCCATGCGCCCTGTTTTCCGTCCTTCATGAACCAGAAGTTGTTGCCCATGACTGCTGAGTATGAACCGTCAGGGTTGACGGCGTATGCCTTGGCGCTCTGAGCATCGACACCAATCTTAGCCTTTATCTCCTCGACAGGCAGATCAATGGCATAATGGATGTATTCTGAATCAAAGTCAATATCATAGCTGAGCTCTGTGGTGGCTACGACATTGAGATTAATCTCCTGGGCGGCTACGATGTTGAATATGATCTCTACATAGCAGTACAGGTCAACCTCATCAGCGTCCTCAGCCTCCTTGAGGAAGAAATATGTGGCCTTAACCTTATCGCCGGCCTTGTACTGGTTCTGTCCGGGCTTGAAACCGATGGTGAATTTCCACATGTTGGCAAGCTCCTCATCGGACGGATCCTCAAGACCCCACTCAATGTTGCTCTCGTGATAGAACACGCCTCCGTCACCCCATGTGGTAACTGCTGACTCTGCGTTCATCCAGCAACCGAAATTGTTGGTGCTTGAAGGGCAGAAATTCATCTTGTCATGGTCATTGCCTGTGCAGACACCAAAAGATATGGTGTTGTCAACCTGTGTGGTTGACGGGGCGGTACCTGTAAATGAACCCATAGCCTTGTAGAATTCCACTTCGGTCATATCCAGGAATTCAAGTATCTCATCGCCCGGCAGAGTTATCTCTGCTGTGCCGTAGTCATTTGTCTCAACGCCCTCAATGAGGTCTATTGAGCATGACAGGGTCAGTTCCTTGTAGTCCTCGTCGCCTCCCTCGGGAGCCAGCTTGGTCTCGTCGTCATTACATGCCGTGATTGCAATGGCTGCCAGTGCAACTGTGGCAAATCTGAAAAACTTTCTCATAATCAAATTTTTTTGGATTGATAATTATAGTAATTACTTTTATTCCTCCTCAGGTACATTGTCGGCAAAGCCATAGTTCTGAACCAGTTTCACGTTTGATGTAAGGAACTCGTTGTAGATGGGGAACACGTTGTTGTGCCAGTCACCAACGGCTGCCTTGTCCTTGTGGCAGAACCATGTCTTGCCGTTATATACGTTGCGTCCGTCGGAGCACATGAAACGTATAAGGTCCTGACGGCGGTGGTGCTCGCCTACAAACTCCCATGCCAGGTCATCCAGCAGTCCGCCAAGCTCTATGGTAGCCTCGTTGTCAACGGTATAGGTGGTGAATGACGATGACTTTACATTGCCGTCGGCATCATACTGGAAATCATTGTAGGGATTGGATGATCCGCTGGTTGAGCACTCGCGTATGCCGTAGTCATAGACGCTGTTACCCTTAAGCTGGGCTGCGGTACGGGTAGCCTTGGCGGGGTTGTCCTTGAATGCGCGCTGGCGAACCTCGGTAACCCATGCGGCTGCATCGTCCTCGGTCTTGCCGTCATACGTGCCGCCTATGCGCAGCAGAGCCTCGGCCTTGATGAACATGGCATCGGCCAGACGGTAGAAACATACGTCATCTCCGTAGGTGCCTGTGTTACCGGGCACTATCTCCTGTTTCTGGAAACGGGCACCCTCAAAGTCGTATGCTCCGGGGTTGTTGATGGAGTGTACTTCGACAGTGTAGATGAGAGGGTAGAAACCTACTGAGTTCTTGAACTTGGCATGACGCTCGTCGGCATCATACTGGGCTTGGGTAAGACGCAGCGGGTCATCGCTGGCCACTTTCTGCTCCTCCTCATATATGGGCATGGTCTTGTCTTCAAAGTAGTACTGCTGGCCTATTGCCCATGTGTCGGTAAGACGGGTGTCGGCGGGGTCATAGCTGTGTATGAACTGCGGTACTGCGCAAGAGCCGTTCCAGGGGGTTCCGCTGTAGCCGTATGCCTGTCCGCCACGGCCCACAAAGCACTTGTTTATAAGGTAGTTGTGGCTGGCCTTGGCACCATCCAGAGGCAGTACGAATATGGCCTCGGGCGATGTTATCTTGGCCCTGCTGTTGTCCTTGTAGTTGGGGGCAAGGGTGTAGCCGCCCTCATCGGTCACTATCTTGGCGTAGTCATACGCTTTCTTGTACCATTTGTTGTCATTCTGGGCGTTGGTCTTGAACCACTCGCTCTCAAGGTTGCGGTTGTCCTTGGCGTTGGGGGCCATGATAAGGGTGCTGTTCTCATCCCAGCCGCGCAGCCATGCGTCATGGTTAAGGAATATCTTGGCGGCAAGCATGCTTGCGGCATACTTGTTCATGCGGCCGTACTGCTTCTCGGTGCTCATGTCGGGCACAGCCTCCTCAATCTCCTTGACCAGGAAATCCCATACATGCTCAGGGGCCACCTGCAGGGGCAGATAACCCTGTTCTGTCACCAGTTC
>CADCLI010000097.1 GCA_902802285.1 uncultured Bacteroidales bacterium | reverse complement strand
GATACGCTCTCGTTCTTGAAATATATGTGTGCGGGAGTACCCAGAGCCTCCTCAAGCTCATAAGCACGAACCAGCGGAGTGCAGCGGTATGATGCATACTGCTGACGTATATCCTCGGGTATCTCAATCCATTCATCTTTCTGGTTGAGTTCCTGGTTGGCGCACTCCTGTACAAAGATGGGGTACAGATCCTCGGGCTTAAGCGGCTGGCGTGTGCCGGGATGCAGGAACGGCAGAGGTTTGTTAGGCATGATGGCCTGGATGTTGAACCATGCAGTTGGAATCTCGCTCTCTGGGAGCAGGTACTTTTTCTGTTTCATAATAATCAGTTGTAATTGGTATTTGTTGTTTTTATGATCTTTAATACCGCAAATGTACAAAATATATTTAAACCATTTGGGGAGTAGGGTATCAAATAACAGATGAAATTAATTTCTGCACTAACCGCATTGCTCACCGTACTCGCTCTGTCAGTGAGTACCACAGCCAGCGCCCAGTTTGACGAACCGGTACAGTATGAGGAGCCGTTCATAGTAGACCATAATGCACCGCACTATGAGTATCATCTGGATACCGGAGGTGCATCCCTGGATATCGGCAAACCCGGAGTGGGCTACGGCTCAATACTGTTTGAGACCAATCCTACAGGCGCAAACGTTTTCGTGGGTGACATATACCAGGGTAAGACCCCATTGCTTATCGACAACGTTCCTGACGGCACATACGATGTCCGTTTTGAGTCAAACGGCTACCTGAACTATTACACTACCGTCAATGTGGCAGCCCGTCTGCAGTCTCACGTGACCGCCGGCCTGCAGGTACGTGACAAGCAGTTCTTTGACCGCCGCGAGATATATACTACCGTTGTATATGAATACAGTAAACTGAACGCCATGAGCTGGGGCGTAGGTAATTCGTGGGGAGTCTATATGCGCAATTTCAATCTTGAGCAGTCCACGCTTGTGCATATCGGAATACTCAACACGGTCACTTTTGAGGGCTCACTGGGTTACGGTTTCATGTTCGGTCATTTCAACCGCTACCGCATAACACCGCAGATAGGGTACTCCGGCGTCTATTTCAATGATGTAGAGAACGCCGTCTCCAACTGGCACGGCCAGATGCGCGGTGGCGTCAATTTCAAGGCTGCTTTCACAGAGCAGTACGCATTTTCGGTCTCCCTCTTATATGACAAAACCGGCCCTGGAATCAGAGCCGGCGTGCTGTTCTTTGTCAACTGATCAGAGGTTGGGCAGGTTCTCGTCCATCCACTGCCAGCGTATCTGGAATGCCTGCTTCATGGCGTTTACAGCCTCCTGGAATGAGAGGTCCTCATCGCCGTTCTGCTTACCGTTGGGATTGTTCAGTCCCCACTTGCTCCAGTTGTATGATTCCGACAGGCGTATGTAATTGGCCATCTGGTCGATGTAAGCGGGCAGTCCCTCTTTCCATACGTTCTTGTACTGGTTCCAGCGCTGCTTGAGGCGTGCCTTGAACTGCGGGTCATACTTGACAAGGTCTGCAAAATAGTACTTGTTGCCATCCTTGTTGTCCATCTTGATAAGCTCCCACTGTCTCAGACGGGGACTCTCGGAGCTGGTGCTGTTTCCTCCGCCGCCCCAGTTCCAGCCGCCGTTGGACACCTCTTTCAGCGTGAATGTATGGTAGTCAAAGTCCCAGACCGGACCAAAACAGATGGGACCGCAGGAATCCTTGTATATGAAACCGCTGTGCGGGCCGGGTGCGGGCCATGTGTTGTAGGAGTCGTGGTTCATAGTCAATTCCTGTATAAGGAGATAGTCAACTGCGGCATCCATATCCAGATACTGCTGCCATCTGTGGTCGTTGGGATTGGTCTTGAGTCCGTAAATGGCATCCTCCATCTCCTTTACGTAATTGAACATATAGGTATATGTGGCCGAACTCTTGGTCAGCAGATGACCGTTCTCATCCTCATCGGGATCCTTGAAAATGTACGGCAGGTTGTAGCGGCCGTTGGCGCCGGTGCTCCAGAATCCCAGATCCTTGGGCTTGTCGGCCCTGTCGGACGATGAGTAATCCAGGAATGCGTCAATCTCCATGAATATTCCGCCCTTCTCCGGTTCTGTCAGGTTGGGGCTTACTATGTCTATGCGGTGGTTGTCAATCCTGGCCTGCTCGCAAAGATAGTAGTTACCCATGTGCTCACCGTTCCATACCAGCTCTACAAACTGTCCGCTGACCGTGTAGGGCAGTTCGGTCTGACGTGAGAGCCAAAATGCGGCTTCGTTGCGCAGAAGTGTGCGGTCCTTATAGTTGGCCAGCAGTATCCAGCGTTTCTGCTTGTGCATACCCAGTATCTTGGCTTTCTCGTCCAGCCTGATGGCGTACGGTTTCTTCTGAGTCTCTGTCCAGGTTCCGTTTCCACGGCCTTTCAGGCTTATGGTACCCTCAAAATCCAGCGTGCCGTCTGCCAGCTCAACGCGCATGGTATTGCCCTCAACCCACGTGTCACGTCTGTTTACAGACTGACCGTTGGTGTTTATCCTTACCACCGGGAGCCCGGTGTTGTAGATGTGTATCTTGTACTCCTTGCTGACATCATATTTCCACACCGAGACGGTGATAGTCTTGCTCAGGTCCATTATGTTGTACTTGCCGGTCTGGAGCAGGCTGTCGCCCAGGGTCACCTTATCGCCGGTATGGCTGAACATAATCCTCATCTGTGTGAAATTGGTCGATGTGGGGAAACAGTAGGAATAGGTATCGTTCGATGATGAGAATTTCATTGACGTGCCGTTGGCAATCCTGACCGAACTCATGGCGAATGACACCTTCTTCATAAGGATGGGGCGTGAAACCATAACCGTGTCAGGGCAGTCAATCGTAACCTTGAACAATGCCGAATCCGTTCTCTTAAGGTTCTTTATGTATACAAACCAGGCACTGTCGGCCGGCAGGAACCTTAAACTGTCCACCTGGAAGTATTCATCCAGAGCGTTTCCGGCAGTGTCAGTAACCGACAGGGTGGTAGTGCTGTCTGCATAGAGCATATCCCATGGCACGGTGCGTAGCCTGATGGTGGCAGTACCTTTACTTATATAACCCGATACGGAGTCGTTCAGGATGGTCATGGAGTAGCAGAGCCTGGGGGCTTCTTTCAGGATCATGTGCAGGACAGTCTGGTCCGAATAGATCACCGTATCCTTATCGGCAACCATTATGGAGATAATGTCACCGTCCTTCATTCCCTCTTTTATGTCAAGAACGATGTTCCAGACGCTGTCTGCATTCAATGTAAGGGATTTTATATCGGCAAACGGATATCTGGCGCCAGATGTATCGCTGACCTGTATGGTCAGGCTGTCCCTGGAGAGCAGGTTGTACGGGATGGTGCGCATACGGAATACAGCCGAATCGCCCTCGTTGAAACTGAGTGTATCGGGCGTTACGGTATCCAAATGCTTAAATTCCTTCTGTGGAATAACGGGTTCCGGATAATTGATCTGGGGTTTCTCGTCCTGGCAGGACCAGACGGCGCCTGCTACAAGTGCCGTAATGAGCAGTCCTTTAAGTTTTGAAAGATTTATTCTCATAGCGGGTGCAAATTTACATTTTTTTTATAATTAGGTAAATGTAAATATGGCGGATTTTTTTTAAGCATCGGACAGAATGGGCAAATTGTGCAGTCGTGAATAAAATAATTCAATATAGTTGGTGGCATAATAAATGATTTGTGTATTTTTGCGTTTTAGTATAATTTAAAAAATATTCAAAAGTTATTCATTCTGACTTGTTGATGGAGAGTTTTATAAAGAAAATCGGATCATGGTATTTCAATAAGAGGACACTTCCTTATTGGTGCATACTCTTGTTGGACTGTTTTATTGTCTCATTGTCATATGTATTCACGCTTCTGTTGGTAAACAGTACGCAGAGTGGTGTTCTGGCCCAGTTCGGTATTTGGCCGATGGTATGGGGCTATGTTATCTCCATGGCGGTCTACTGCCTGTTCTTCAGGATATTCCATACGTATGCCGGTGTAATCAGATACTCCAATTTCAGGGATCTGTACAACGTACTGCTGGCACTTGGTTTAGGATCGGCCGTCAACCTGCTGATTGCGTCCATCCTGAAACAGACCGGGGTTGAGTATGTAATCATGCCCATGATACTGGGCTACTTCATGGTTTTTCTGCTGTCGTCACTGGGCATGATGATCATGAGAATGCTGGTCAGGATGATGTTTGAACGTAGCCGGACTGTTGATTCCGCCAAGGGAGTATTCATTTACGGCGTGTTGGAGGGCGGTATCAGTCTTGCCAAGAGCCTTATCAACCAAGACCAGAAAAAGTATGAGCTGAAGGGTTTTGTAAGCCCCACAGGAGATTTCAAGGACCAGATGCTTCTGGGCGTTCATGTCTATGAAGACAATGATAAACTGGTTGATATAATGAAGGAGGAGAATGCCCAGGCTCTTATGGTCAGCCCTCTGCAGACAGATCATTTCCGTGAGAATCATGACCTTATCAATTCCCTTACCGAGGCCGACATCAAGATAATGGTGCCGAGTCTGGCCGAGGAGTGGGACGGCAGGTCACCCCTAAGCCACGAACGCATGCGTGACATAGAGATTGAGGACCTGCTGCCGCGCGAGAAGATAGAGGTGGACATGGAGGCAATCGGCCAGAACCTGCGCGGCAAACGTATCATGATAACCGGTGCCGCCGGATCAATAGGCAGCGAGATGGTACGTCAGATAGCCAAGTACTCGCCTGCCGAGATGGTGCTGATAGACCAGGCGGAGACACCCATGCACGATGTGCGCCTCTATATGGCAGCCAAGCATCCCAAGATAAAGTGCTATACCATAGTGGGCAGCATCACCAACCGCAAGTTCATGGAGATTATATTTGACAACCACAGGCCAGATTACGTCCTGCATGCCGCTGCCTACAAGCATGTGCCCATGATGGAGGACAATCCCGCCATGGCTGTGCAGAACAATAAGACCGGCAAGTTTGTGATGATATCCACCGATAAGGCTGTCAACCCCACCAACGTGATGGGCTGCTCCAAGCGTATATGTGAGATATACTGCCAGTCACTTAACCAGGCCATAGTGGACGGCAAGGTGGAGGGCGTGACACAGTTTGTTACCACACGCTTTGGTAACGTGCTGGGATCAAACGGCAGCGTAATTCCTATTTTCCGCGAGCAGATAAAGAACGGCGGTCCCATAACCGTGACCGACCCCGAGATGGTACGTTTCTTTATGCTTATCCCTGAGGCCTGTAAGCTGGTGCTTGAGGCCGGAACCATGGGCAAGGGCGGCGAGATTTACGTATTTGACATGGGTAAGCCGGTCAAGATAGTCAATCTGGCCAAGCGTATGATACAGCTGTCGGGTGTCAAGAACATCGATATCGTGTTTACCGGTCTGCGTGACGGCGAGAAACTTTATGAGGAGGTGCTGGCATCGAGTGAGAACACCCTGCCCACAGACCATCCCAAGATCATGATTGCCAAGGTGCGCGAGTATGACTATGATACGGCAGTCCAGAACGAGGAGCGGCTGCTCAAGGAGTCATACAAATTTGATGAAATGGAGATAGTACGAATTATGAAAGAGATTGTACCGGAGTTTAAGAGTAATAGCTCCAAGTATGAGGTGCTGGACAAATGATAAGTGAGATGAAACGTTCTATTATAATTACTGGTGGTGCAGGCTTCATAGGTAGTCATGTGGTGCGCCTTTTTGTTAACAAGTATCCCGAGTATAACATAATTAATCTGGACAAACTTACCTATGCGGGTAACCTGGATAACCTTAAGGATATTGAGGACAAGCCCAACTACCGCTTTGTCAGGATGGATATCTGTGACTTTGAGGGAGTGCTTAAGCTGATGCAGGACAATCATGTGGACGGCATCATCCATCTGGCAGCCGAGAGCCATGTGGACCGTAGCATCAAGGATCCGTTTACCTTTGCTCAGACCAATGTGATGGGCACCCTGAGCCTGCTTCAGGCAGCCAAACTGTACTGGGAGAGCCTGCCGGAAAAGTTTGAGGGCAAGCGTTTCTATCATATCAGTACCGATGAGGTTTACGGTGCTCTGGAGATGACCAACCCCGAGGGTATTGAGCCTCCGTTCACTACCAAGGCCAGCAGCGGTGAGCATCATCTGGCTTATGGTTCAAAATTCTTTACAGAAGACCTTAAGTACCAGCCGCACAGCCCGTACAGTGCCAGCAAGGCGTCGAGTGACCATTTTGTGCGTGCATTCCATGATACTTACGGCATGCCTACCATAGTGACCAACTGCTCTAACAACTACGGTCCGTATCAGTTCCCTGAGAAACTCATTCCGCTGTTTATAAACAATATCCGTCACCGTAAACCGCTACCTGTATACGGCAAGGGTGAGAACGTGCGTGACTGGCTGTATGTGGTGGACCACGCCCGTGCCATAGACCTGATCTTCCATCAGGGCAAGGTGGCCGAGACCTACAATATAGGCGGATTCAATGAGTGGAAAAACATTGACATCATAAAGGTTCTTATCAATACCGTTGACCGTCTGCTTGGCAGACCCGAGGGTGCGGATCTTGATCTGATTACATACGTGACAGACCGTGCCGGCCATGACCTGCGTTACGCCATAGACAGCACCAAGCTTCAGCGCGAGCTGGGTTGGGAGCCCAGCCTCCAGTTTGAGGAGGGTATTGAAAAAACTGTTAAGTGGTATCTGGAGCATCAGGAGTGGGTGGATAACGTAACCAGCGGTGAGTATCAGAATTATTACGAGCAGATGTACGCAAACCGTTGACGGTAAGCGGATTGCATATTTCGCCACAATGAGGGGCCTTTGGGGGCTCCTCATTTTTTTACGATTTGATGATTACTTTTGTCAGAATGAATGTTGATATTTATTAACAAAACTTTGTTTTGCATCAATTTTGTGCTACCTTTGCAGCGTATGCATAAAATGCATAGCAATTCATCAATTCCTTCCAATTGCCGGTTTTTTATATGGGACTGGCAACGGCGGAGCCATTCTTTTTAACGCACACATGACCTTTTGGAACAGCGAGAGGAGAGTCAAGTTTACTTGAACTATCCCGAGTCGTGACAAAAGCGCATGGAAAAACGTAGTTTTTACATGAAAGGTATTGTTTTGGCAGGAGGCAGCGGCACCCGTCTGTATCCTATCACCAAGGGCGTGAGCAAGCAGATGCTGCCCATCTTTGACAAGCCTATGATATACTATCCCGTCAGCGTCCTGATGCTGGCCGGGATACGGGACATCCTGATTATATCCACTCCGCATGACCTTCCGGGGTTTAAGCGCCTCGTGAGTTTATAGGTGATGATTGCGCGTGCCGGGTTCTGGGTGATAACATATTCTATGGCAACGGGTTTACTCAGATGCTTAAGAATGCCGTCCGTGAGGCCGAGGAGAATAATAAGGCCACAGTATTCGGTTATTGGGTGAGTGATCCGGAGCGCTATGGTGTGGCCGAGTTTGATAAGGAAGGCAATTGCCTGAGCATAGAGGAGAAACCGGCCAAGCCCAAGAGCAACTATGCCGTGGTAGGATTGTATTTCTATCCCAACAAGGTGGTTGAGGTAGCAGCTCATATCAAGCCCAGTGCCCGTGGAGAGCTGGAGATAACTACCGTTAACCAGGAGTTTCTTAAAGACGGACAGCTCAAGGTGCAGACCCTGGGCCGCGGATTTGCCTGGCTTGATACCGGCACACATGACTCACTAAGTGAGGCCAGTACCTTTGTGGAGGTGATTGAGAAACGTACCGGTCTTAAGATTGCGTGTCTGGAGGGTATTGCTTACAGCCGCGGTTGGATATCGGATGATAAGATGAGAGAGCTGGCACAGCCTATGCTTAAGAACCAGTATGGGCAGTACTTGCTTAAATTGATAGATTTTCCGGGAAAGTGACAGTGATTGAGACCCCGCTAAAGGGGGCGTTGATAATAGAGCCGCGGGTGTTTAAGGATGCACGTGGGTACTTTTTTGAGAGTTTCTCGCAGCGGGAGTTTGATGCCGAAGTGGCACCTTTACTAGGCCATGCCGTAGCATTCGTTCAGGACAATGAGAGCATGTCAAGTTATGGCGTGATGCGTGGACTGCATTTTCAGCGGCCCCCATATACCCAGAGCAAGCTGCTGCGGTGCGTGTGTGGAGCCGTACTTGATGTGGTGGTGGATATCCGCAAGGGCAGCCCCACTTACGGACAGCATTTTGCTGTGGAGCTTACCGAGGAAAATAAACGGCAGTTTTTTATAGACAAGGGTTTTGCCCATGGATTTGCGGTACTGAGTGAGACCGCGGTATTCCAGTACAAATGCGATGAGTTCTACCACCCGGAGGCGGATGGGGGCATCAGCATCCTTGATCAGAGCTTGGGCATAGACTGGCGCATACCGGTGGAGAAAGCGATATTAAGTGATAAGGATACCAAGCATCCGCTGCTTAAGGATTTTGACAGCCCGTTTACGATATGACGATACTGGTTACAGGAGCTAACGGACAGTTGGGTAATGAGATGCGGATAGTGTCCCGCAACTCTGATGACCGCTACATATTTACCGATGTTGTTGACGCATCGGAAGAGACTGTTGCAATGCTCCGCAAGCTGGGAGGCGATGATGTCCCGGTTGATACACTTAAGCTTGATATAACTGATATTGAGGCAGTTCGGGCTCTGGTTAAGGCTGAGGCGGTTGATGTGATTGTCAATTGTGCGGCTTACACAAATGTGGATGGAGCCGAAACAAATGTTGAGTTAGCAGAGCTGCTTAATGCCCAGGCCCCCAAGAATCTGGCCGAGGCAATGAAAGAGGTTGGGGGACTGCTGGTGCATATCAGCACCGATTACGTGTTTGGCAAAGAACCCTACAATACCCCTTGCCGCGAGGATCAGAAGGGTACGCCTACCGGAGTTTACGGGTTGACCAAGCTGCATGGTGAGCAGAATATTATGGCATCGGGCTGCAAGTATGTGATTATACGTACCGCTTGGTTGTACAGTGAGTTTGGCAAGAACTTTGTGCGGACCATGCTGAACCTGACGGCCACACGCCCGGAACTCAAGGTGGTGTTTGATCAGGTGGGAACCCCCACATACGCCTACGACCTTGCAGAAGCAATTAAATTGATAATTGAGAGAGTAAAGCAGGTGCCTGAAATTCTCAATTCTCCGCTCGGCCCGAAGGGACGCTTTCACAAAGCGAAGCGACTGAAAGAATTCTCCATTCTCAATTATTCCAACGAGGGTGTCTGCTCCTGGTATGACTTTACCAAGATGATAGCAGAGTACAGCGGCCACAAGGATTGCAACATCCAGCCCTGCCATAGCGACGAGTTTCCCAGTTCCGTCAGGCGTCCCGCATTCTCGGTGCTGGACAAGACCAAGATTAAGCAGACGCTGGGCATAAGCGTTCCGTATTGGACAGACTCACTTAAGTTGTGCATTAACAATATATATAAATAAGGACCTCCCCAGGGAATCGAAACTGGAGAGGTCCCCCGAGTCCCGGCCAAAAAAGAAGGTTTCATGGTCAAGACTCCGCTTTTTTCAGGGCATCAGTGTATTAGACAGGCATCAGATTTTAAGATCTATACCATGTTAAAATACCAAGAGTGCCAGTCATGATATCAGATAGCACCATAGCAACACATTAAATGGAAAACAATATTTTGAAAGATGATAATGCACCTAAAGGTGAGACAAAACAATAAAGAATCTGAAAACAGAAATAATAAATTGATTGCAAGAAGGTCAGATAAAGACCGGAAGATGCAAACAGCGGTAAAGAAATTTCATTCATAGTATTTAAAGGACTATTAGATAATTACGCCACTCAAACCAAGTGACAAAGCAAAACTAGACCACTACACCAACATTTGCAAGGTTTTAGTAAGCTGTTTTTATTGTCTTAACTTTTTTTATGATTTTAAGCGCCCTCTCAGCAGTCAGGATAGTATTTGAATTACCAATTTATCATTTTGTGGATGATGTGATTAATCATGATGAAAGAGATAATAGGACGACACATTTGCGCTTAAAAAGAAAATATACCTAATAAACTATATGAGAAAGAACTACAATCAAGAGGGGACACGGATGGCTGGTGATATGATAAAATAGTACAAAAGGGGTCAGACCCCAATTGTACCATCTTTTAAACATTTAAATTCAAAAACTATGAAAACAAAAAATGAAAACAACGGAAAGAAACCCGTACAAACACGTGAACAGAAGATTTTAGAGGCTTCCAGAAAGTCTTCCAGAACGTTTTCGTCGGCTAAGGCATTCTTAATGTCGGCCGGAATCATAACGGAAGACGGTGAGTTATCTCCTATTTACAAGTAACATCTAATACGTTTATTACCATGGAAGATCTATACTCAAGAAGAACTAATCTAATAATTGGATTTCACGGTTGCGATGAAGATGTTGCCAATAAGGTTGTAATGGGTGAAGATAATCTTAAGGCGAGTGAGAATGACTACGACTGGTTGGGACACGGAGTTTATTTCTGGGAAAACAATCAGGAGCGCGCTCTGCAATGGGCAGTAGATAACAGTAAAAGAAAAGGTTCAAATATAAAGAAACCTGCAGTATTGGGTGCTGTAATAGATTTGGGGTTTTGTTTTGATTTGACAGATTCCAAGTATCTCTCAGAACTCAAGCAGGGGTACAAAACATTACTCAATAACATTAGTGTAATAGGCGTGGAAATGCCCCAAAACACTGATATAGGAAATAGTCGCGATAAACTTTTAAGAAAACTGGATTGCGCTGTAATAGAGACAGTTCATTCATTAAATAATGATGCCGATGTAAGACCGTATGACTCAGTGAAAGGGATGTTCGTTGAAGGTGATGAGTTATACCCAGGTTCAGGTTTTAATGAGAAGAATCATATTCAGATATGTTTGAGAAATCCCAATTGCATTAAGGGCTTCTTTATTCCTCGCAAGTTGGATGTGGCATATGGGAATCCTTAAATGAGTATGCATGTCATGCACAGAATATGCATAATAGAAAGGTGTAAATCAGTATGGACGAGAAAGATTTCCTAAACAGAATATCTCAGAGCATGAAAGAGTCCCAAGAGGAATCATTGCGTTCTTTGGGACGCCCGTCATCATGTGCAACGCGAGAGCAAGCCATAAAGCAGGTTGAAATGCTTGAGGCTGCACACAGCGGTCTTGTTCAGGAAGATATAAAACAATGAAAACCACAGACCAAATCTTAAAAATCAAGGCAACTGTCCTGTATATATTGGGGCAGATGCCGCAGGGGATGGATTATATCCATTTGTTCAAGATCCTGTATTTTGCTCAGCAAAAGCATCTTGTAACTTATGGAATGCCCCTGATGGAAGACACATTCTGCGCCCGCAAGCATGGCCCGGTTCCCACATTAACATATAAGGTGCTCAAAGCATCAGAGAGTGGGCAGAGTTTTGACCAGCAGGAGATGCAGGATTACCTTAAAGCAGTGAAAGTGGAACTTCGCGACGGTCATCAGATAGTGCTGGCCGCCCAGAAGCCCGATATGGACGAACTGTCCAAGTCCGATGTCCGCGTAATTGACGAATGCATAGCCCGTCTGCGCGACATGGAGCCGTTCGATCTATCAGACCTGTCGCACGACAAAGCCTGGCTCAAAGCCAAGCGCACAGCCGACCGCACCGGCGAGGACGCCAAGATCCCCATGTACGACATTGCCGATGCTGGCGGCGCAACCAAGGAGATGCTTGGCGTTATCCGCGAGCGGCAGTGGATTAAACATATGCTATCAATAGCTTGTTGACTAATAATGATTAAGATTAATTGTTTGCACATTTAAACTATGAACATTGTTGAAATTAACAAAGAGCGTCTTGATTATTTGTTGTCCTTGTATAGGATGACGAAAGACGAACTATTGTCATTGATTAATGATGGTAGAAAAAGAGAACTATCATGGGAAGACATTTATAAGAACGAAATTGATGTTTCTTATCTTAAGCGTATTGATAAAGTATTCAAAAGAGGATTGTTCTATTATGCAGATCCTGTAGTACCACAAAGAAAGAGTTCATCTAGCGTCTTTTTCAGAAAAGAGCATTTTTCTTCAGATCTAAACTATGGAGCAAAACAGCGAGTACGTGAATTTGAAGATATCAATACCCGTCTTTTGGCAATATCTACTCTTTCTGATATAAAACTCCAAAGGAAATTGCCAAAATGCAAAGAGTCAATGTCTCCTATTGATGTTGCTTTTTCAATTCGTGATAAGGTACTACCTGCATTCGTTGAGAATAAAAGAGACTATTTAAAAGGTTTTATAAATAAGCTAGGTGATCTCAATGTAATTGTCTTTGAATTTGTTGATCAGCACAATAAAAAATATAAGGCAAACATTGACGGATTCTTTATACTGCCAAATGCTATTGTCCTAAAGAGACGTCAAGAATCTTTCAGTCGTGAGTTATTCACTTTAGCCCATGAATTGGGTCATTATTTATTAGGCGAGGAGGAGATAGAAGAGGTTGATATGATGACAATTTCTTCCTCCTTTGAACAGATGAGTGCTACGGAGCGCTGGTGTAACCAATTTGCATATAACCTGTTATTAGGCAAAGAATATGCAGAGCTTTTATATGATATACCAACGTTTGATTCAAATAATGATTACGGTCATGAGATAGTTGATGTTGTAAACAAAGGGACTCACTTAAGTCGTTTGGCGATTTTTACAGATTTGATGTTGCATAATAAACTCAGTTATAATTCATATCTACAAATTAGAAATGAACTTGAGGAGAATAGAAAGCATAATGAGATTATCAAGCAACAGAAGAAGGAGCAAGATATTGCTATGGGAATAGAATCAAGTGGTCGTAATCCTAAACCTATTAGAGCTGCCATTATTTCAGATATATATAATGTAGCTTTGAATAACGGGGTTATAAGTGAACTTGAATATTGTAAGGCGATGAATATAAAACCGTCAGAAATTGATAAATATCTATACCAATGATTACACTTATTGACACAAGCTCTTTAGTAGCTCTTGCCAGATATTATCAACCTTTCGATACAGCAAAGGTTCTATACTCTTATATAGAAAAAGAAGTATCTGAAGGAAGGATGATAATCCTAGACAAGGTGGCCGAAGAAGCGAAGTACACAGCTAGGGGAATCGCGATTAATTATTTGTCTTTTTTATCAGATAAGGAGAATGTATACAATTCTGATTCTCTAATTCCGTCAAAGCGTTTCTACAGTATGTTGGATAACAGTTTTGTCGTTCATTCAGTGAAGAAACTCCTTGATGATTCTTTATTCGAAGAAAGACGTACGAGCTACCTTAAGTCAGCAGATGCCGCACTTGTTATTTTTGCAGAGTCATATAATGGATTAGATCCAGTTCAGATCGTAACAGAAGAGAGTAGTAGTTCTAATGATGGAAAACTATTCCAAAAAATACCACAGATTTGTGGACAATTGAATATCAAGACACTGAGTCTTCCCGACTATTTGAAAGGATGTAAGGAAGTTGAAGTTGTGGTTAAAGCTGTAAAATGATAGTAATCCGGTGGCCTATAGTCGATAATGTGTAGCGGCGCAGCCGCTGCGAGGCCGAAGGCCGAGTAAAGAAGAAACAAAACAGACTAAGATAGCACAAACACCAAAACGGTACCAAACAGCGCTCGGCTCCGAAGGAGACGCTTTCACAAAGCGTAGCGACTGAAAGAACCGTCCCCAATGGCACCGCGGGGCAGCTGATGGATGAAGTCTGCGCCTATCTCGGCAAAGTGGATCCGCAGATTGAGGTGTGGCGCAATTTGATGTTGAATCGTAGGACGGAGAGCACTGCAAGTGGCAAATTGTCAGTTATCTTGTAATACAGATA
>CADCLI010000096.1 GCA_902802285.1 uncultured Bacteroidales bacterium | reverse complement strand
AATGCTATAAATATTGCTTTCATATTGTATACTTTGGCGTTGGCGTTGGCATTGGCTTTGGCGTTGGCTTCCATCCGGCTCAAGAACAGCCAACGCCAATGCCAATGCCAACGTGTTTATTTAATGTTTTGCAGTCTTGTCATGAATGAACTGATCCTTGTTCTGTGCCCAGAAAGCAGCCAGCTCCAGCTGTTTGCGGTGCTTGCGGCGTGCCTTCTTTATTCCCGTGCTCTGGAATATGCAGTACAGCGTAGGTACAAGCACCAGGGTAAGGAGTGTTGAGACTGTCAGACCACCTATTACGGATATACCTAACGGACGCCACAGTGCCGAACCCTGTCCGTGGCTGAGAGCCATAGGAATCATACCCAGGATAGTGGTCATGGTAGTCATAAGCACAGGACGCAGACGGCTGCGGGCAGCAGTAACTGTAGCCGTAATGGCCGACATTCCGCGCTCGCGGCACAGGCCAGTATAGTCAATGAGCACGATACCGTTCTTAACCACGATACCTATCAGCATTATGGCACCCAGCATACTCATCAGGTTGATGGATGTACCGGTAAGAGCCAGAGCAATCAGCACGCCGCTCAAGGCGAACGGGATTGAGAACATTATGATGAACGGCAGTGTCAGCGACTCAAACTGGGCGGCCATCACAATGAACACCAGCATTATGATAAGCAGAGCCAGGGTAGCCATATCGGCAAATGACTCCTGCTGGTCCTCATAGTCACCTGATATCTGTATGGTCACACCCTCAGGCAGATCCATCTTGTCAATCACGGCCTGACCGGCCTGCACCACATCGCTCAGGGCGGCACCGCCGGCAATCACGCAGGTAACGGTATTGATACGCTGACGGTCCTTACGCTGGATAGTAGGCGGAGTGAAAACCTCCTCCAGATGACCTACGTCACGAACGCGGACGGCACTCGAACCGCTTCCGTAAAGCAGTATGTTCTCAATGTCATCCAGCTGGGTACGGTACTCCGGAGCATAACGCACCTTTATATAATACTCCTCACCGTCCTCACGGAAATATGATGCGGTTGCACCATAGATACGGTTACGCAGGTATGTAGCGGCAGTGGAGAGATTCAGCCCATGCTGAGCCAGTTTCTCACGGTCAAACACCACCTCATACTCAGGCTGATAGTTGTCACGGCTGATATAGGCCTCTCCCACACCCGGCACTTGTTTCATGGCAGCCAGAAAATCTGCGGCCACCTTATCGGTCTCAGAAAAGTCATAACCGTAAATCTCAAATTCTGCAGCAGACTGACCGCCCATACTCATACCGCCGCCGGCAGTAACCATAAAGCGCTCAATCTCGGGACGTGCATTCAGGTCGGCACGCATCTCGGCCACGACCTGGTCCGATGATATGTTGCGCTCACCAAGTTCCTTGAGTGAAATAGTGAAAGATATGATGTGAGTACCGTTGGTCTGCATTGACGCAAAGGTGTTGTTCTCATCGGCAGCACCCACGCGGTAGTTACAGGTCACCAGGTCATCGGCATAACGTTTCATCCACAGGTCCGACAGTTCCTGAGCCACGCTGCGTGAGCGGTTGGTGTTGGTGTTGATAGGCATGTAGATGGTGGCCGATATTCGGGACTGCTCATCGGACGGGAAGAACTCGGACTTGAGGTTTCCGGCTGTGAACAGTGATGCCACAAACAGCACAATTGCAATAAGCACGACAGTCTTGCGGTGACGCACTGATACATTGATAAGACGTGAATACCAGTGGTCCAGACCGTCCAGCGCCTTCTGGATGGGGCGGTACAGGATGGTATGCAGGCGGCTGCCCTTCTTCTCCAGCTTAAGCATGCGTGAGCAGAGCATCGGGGTCAGTGTCAGTGACACCACCAGAGAGATGGCAATGATGATACACATCATCCAGCCCAGCTGCTTGAACATGACGCCGGCCATACCAGACATCATGGTCAGCGGGAAGAACACTGCGAATATGGTCATTGTGGAAGCCATAACCGATACGGCCACCTCATTGGTAGCGTGTATAGCGGCCTGTTTGGGGTTGGCGCCGCGCTCAATGTGGGTGGTGATGTTCTCCAATACCACAATGGTATCATCCACCACCATACCGATGGCAATGGTCAGCGAACTCAGAGATATGATATTGAGTGAGCCGTCGGTCACAAACAGATATATGAACGATGCAATAAGTGACAGCGGGATAGTTATGGCCACAACCATTGTAGCACGCCAGCGGCCTGTAAAGAAGTAAACCACCAGCACCACAAACAGCAGGGCGTAAAGGATAGTTTCGGCCAGAGAGTTTACGGTCTGTATGATATCCTCCGATCCGTCATGGATCATACCTATCTTGATATCGCTGGGCAGGTTCTTCTGCAGTGCCGGCAGAGCGGCGTTCACCTTACGGCAAATCTCCACAGTGTTGGCGCCGGTCTGCTTCTGGATAACCATCATGGCACCCTGCACGCCGTTGTTGTAAGACTCCTGGGCACGCTCCTGAGTGCGGTCCACAATCTCGGCCAGGTCACTCAGATAGACGTTACGACCGCCTATTGATGCCACCACCAGGTGAGCCATGTCACGCGGATCCTTGAACTCGCCGTCCACGCGCAGGGCGTAAGTCTCGTTACCGACATCCAGGTTACCGCCAGGGATACTGCGGTTCTCGGAGCCTATCATAGCGGCAATAGCCTCGATGGTCAGGTTGTAAGCCTCCAGTTTGGCGGGATCGCAATATACGTAAATCTCACGCTGCGGGGCACCGGTTACAGATACGGTACCCACACCCGGTATACGTGCCAGCGGGTTAACCACATTCTCATCCAGAATCTTGTACAGGGCGCTCTGGCTCTCACCGGCCTGAACGGAGAGCAGCATGATAGGCATCATACTGGTGTCAAACTTGAATATGATAGGCTGTCCGGCACCATCGGGCAGCGAGTTGGTAATCATGCTCAGTTTGTCACGCACATCATTTGTAAGGTCATCGATTGAATGGCCAAACTCAAACTCCAGCGTAATTACGGATACGTTCTCCGATGAACGTGATGTGATATGCTTTATGTGACTGCAGCTGTTAAGTGTATTCTCCAGCGGGCGGGTCACATTATTCTCTATATCCGATGCATTGGCACCGTTATAGTACGTAAACACCATTATGGTGTTGGACTCTATGTCGGGCAACTGGTCAATGGGCAGCTTGGAGTAAGAGAACAAGCCGAACACAACCACTGCCACAAAACAGAGAGCGGTAAATATAGGTCTTTTGACCGATCCTTCGTATAGACTCATGGTAACGTGCTGTTTACTTCTTAACTTCTACTTCCTTACCGTCAGAGAGTTTAGCCTGACCCTCAATAACCACCTGAGCTCCGTTGGGTACGCCCGATATCAGCTCATAGCGGTCACCAAGACGCTGGCCCAGCTCAACCTTGTTGTAAGATACCTTACCATTATTATATACATATACAAAACGGTCACCCGATCCTGCACGCTTCTCGATAGCCAGATCAGGAACAACCACATGGTTCAGGGTACCCATATTCAGCGTAGCGCGGGCAAACATACCGGGACGCAGTTTGAGGTCCTGGTTGGCCACGTTGACCTCGACCGGGAAAGTATGTGTCATGGCATCCACAGTAGGATATATAAGTGACACCTTGCCTGTAAAAGTCTCATCGGGATAGGCATCCAGCTCAATCTTTACCTCATCACCCTTCTTGACCTTTGAGTAATACTGCTCGGATACATTGATGGTCAGCTTTACGGGAGCAATCTTCTGCACCACCAGAATGGGCTGTCCGCCGTAAAGGTCACCGTTGTCATAGTTACGCGCGGTAACCACGCCGTCTATGGGGCTGGCCAGCTGAGTGTTCTCCTTAAGTGTCTTGAGTGACTTGCGGGCCACCTCAAGCTGCAGGTTCAGGTTATCCCACTCAGACTTGGAGACACCGCCCACCTTATATAATTGGTCTATACGGTTGAATTCGGTCTCCAGGTTCTTGAGCTGCATCTCCTGCTGGCTGAGTGTGGTCTCATCCATCTGTACCAGAATCTGGCCGCGACGTACATTGTCGCCCACCTCAACGTTTATCTTGCTTATACGTGCCGGAGTAGCCGGAGCAATGTTGTTCTTGATCTCACCTACTATGGTAGCTGAGTAAACCTGGATCTGGTCCACCGGCTCCTCAACCACCTTGGCCAGCTTGACCAGCGGCTTGGCGTTGGGATCAACCAATGGTGCATGTACGGCTGTCTCTGACTTTTTCTGCCCGCAAGCTGCCATAATCAGCATGGAGCAGAGAGCGATTCCCGAAATTCTGAATGCTTTCATATTATCTTGTCTTTATTATTATAACCTTATTTATTATTGTCCGGGGCAGGAATACCCTCTTCATTGCCCAGCACCTTGTCCAGGTCTGCCTTGGCGGCCAGATAGTTGTAGATGGACTGGCTGTATGTCAGTTTGGCCTGAGTAAGCTGCACCTCACTGTTGTTCAGCTCCAGTATGGTACCCTTGCCTATCTCATAGCGCTTGCTGGCTATCTCACGGCCCTTCTCGGCCTGCTCAATGGCCTCATGGTTGCTGGCCACCTGCTCGGCATTGGCCTTCATGTTGTCCACGTAACTGCGCACCTGCATACCCAACTGCTTCTCGGTATAGCCGATATTCTCACTCAGCTGGCTAATCTGCAACTTGGTGCTTTTCAGCTTGGTAAAGTTACCCATACGGAAAATAGGCACTGAAAGCGACAACACTATCGATGAGCTCTTGGCCCACTCATACTCGCCTATGTTAAAGTCCTTGTTGTAGAGAGACTGCAATGAATATGTACCGGCCAGCGCCAGAGTAGGCAGGAAATTCATTTTCTGCACTCTAAGACTCTGATTCAACATAGTCTCATTAATCTTGAGCTGGCGCATGCTGGTGTTGTTCTCAAGTGAGTAACTGTCTGATGCCAGAGCCTCAGCATAAAGACGGTCCTCATAATCCTCCAGACTGCCTTCAACCACAATCTCCGTCTCCGGGTCCATACCCATAAGAATCATCAGCTGGAGCTTGGCCAGCGTTACGGCGTTACGTGCCTGTATTACTGTAGGATTGAGTGAGCGCAACTGCACCTCGGCGCTTATCTTGTCGTACTCACTGGTACCGCCCAACTCATATAATGACTTGACCACATTGAAATTCCTTTCGGCCTGCTCCAGGCTCTTGCACAGCACGTCATAACTGTCCTGCGCCAGAATAACCTGATAGTATGCCTTGGTAACCTGATTGACCAGATCCAGCTTGGAACTGCGGCTCTGCTCAACGGCGTTGGCCAGGTCTGTCTTGGTCAGATTCATGGTAGCATATACCGTAGGGGCAAACAACGGCAGACTCACCTGGAACTGCCCGTTCCAAGTACTGGTATTGTCCTGACCCATCTTGAAAGAAGATGTCCTGGTCTCTCCGGTTACAGGATCCGGCATGCTCAGTTTCATTACAGCAGCCAGGACAGTATACTGAACCGTACCGCTGAAATCGGCACTGGGAAGCAATGCCTGCCAGGCCTCATCCTTGCTTATCTTCTTGACCTCAATCTGCTGCTCGGCCACCTTGATGGTCGGGTTCTCACTCAAGGCAATCTTCAGGGCATCGTCAAGCGTGAGTTTCAGTGCACCGCCGGTTTCCTGAGCGTTGACGGCAACCGCAATCAGTGCAGCTGCAACCAGGAATCCTGCCCTTTTAAAAAAATCTCTCTTCATCATCTATTGTTTGATTTATACCTATACTTATCCAGTTTTTCCATACCCTTGGGGGTAGCTATACCCCTAAGCAGCACCACTATTGTTCCGTCTATCAGTTCATCGTAACGGAACTGGCCGCTCTCGGACTCCTTGTTGGCCATAGTGCCCATAGCGCTGAAAGATTTCATCAGCACATCCATGTTCAGGTCATCGCGGAACACCCCCTGTCTGACTCCCAATTCCATGAAACCGCGCATGCGGCATGCCATATCAGCCAAGTGCTCATGGAACAGTTTCTTAAGCTTGGGATACTTGTCCATATCTTCAAACTTATTGTGGTCCCTCTCGCGAGATTCGGCAATAAGCACCTCCAGATGCTTTATAAAGACGGTCAGGACATCCTCCTCACGGCCCATCTCATCGGCAATAATCTTTGACATGCGGGCTATGTGTCTTTTCATGCACTCCACAAGAAGCTCCTCCTTGCTGCCGAATATCTCATAGAGGGTACGTTTGGACACCGACAGCTCCTGTGCCACATCATCCATCCTGACCGACAGGTTACCGCACTTGAGAACTATCTCAGAGGTGGTCTCGATAGCCCTCTCGCGTATATCGTCCCTGTTTGTAGGATTGATAATCATTGATGCGTCCTTTGTTTCAGGCCGCAAAGTTACAAGAAAACTCCGCACGCCGTGCAGAGTTTCCCGACCAAAATGGCTCATTTAGCCATTTTTAGCATTTCTATAAATAATATGTATGGCGTCAAAACCAGAATCATATATTACAATCCTTTTGTATATCAAAACTTATAGAGCAGTTGCAAGGAAAGCCCCATGTGCGTCAAACCCTCCTTCTTGTTATTTTCCAGTTGCACA
>CADCLI010000095.1 GCA_902802285.1 uncultured Bacteroidales bacterium | reverse complement strand
GTGATGCCGGATTTGATGTTTTCCTGACCGCCAACAACCACTGTCTGGACCGCCGTAACCGAGGCCTGATACGTACGCTTGATATTCTTGACAGCCTGGGCATTGCCCATCTGGGCACCTACCGCAACCAGGCTGAACGCGACTCACTCTATCCTTATATCATTGAACACAGGGGCATGCGTATTGCCCTGCTCAACTACACATATGATACCAACGGAATTACGGTGGCAGAGCCATGCATAGTAAACTACATAGACACCGCCGTTATCAGGAAAGACCTGGCACGTGCACGCCAGCTCAAGGCCGACTGCATAATCGCATGCATGCATTGGGGCACCGAATACATGACACAACCCGACGCATCGCAGAAGAAACTGGAGGACTGGCTCTACGGCCACGGCGTTGACCACATCATCGGAGGGCATCCGCATGTTGTCCAACCGGTACGTACCCTGCCGGATTACCGCGGACGTGCGGCCGTCCACCTTACGGTATGGTCTTTGGGCAACTACATATCCAACATGAGCGCGCCCCGTACAGACCATGGTCTGGCAGTGACACTGCGTCTGTCAAAGACAGGAGACATTACGCGCATGACAGGTTATGACCTGCATCCCAACCGCACAGACAGGACACACTTTACTGTGACGCCTTATTGAATCAGAGGTTTATACCGGTAACCAACCTAACGGTAAAAGGCTCGTCTACGCCCATCCTGTCACAGATGGAACCGCCGTTATGTGACAACCTCAGACCCATCCTTAGTGTATTGTTCATGACCAGGAATTTCTCAAACCTGAACAGCACATCAGCTCCTACACTGTAAATATCATAATTGCTGCCGTTAATACTTGATACAGCATAATCAGCAAAAGGCACCAGTTCAAGGTTGCGCAGGTAGGCATACTGCCTGAATGCCATGTCAAGTGAGAGCATTGGGATGGCATAGTCGGCACTTAACTTGTATGAGTCTTTTGAGTAAAGCTTAAACAATGCATCGAATCCGGTCTCATTGAAACCTCTGGGTGTAAGGTCAAACATATTGAATCCCCACACATCGGCTGCGGTAGTTCCGGCCATTTGCCTCTTAGACTGTAACTCTGCCTGCAGCTTAAGTCCCTGGATTGATGTCAGTCCCGGCAGATAACAGTACAGGCTTGCATAAACAGACTTGGCAAACGGACTCTGAGAGTACTGTATTCCGCCACCTAATCCAAGTCTGGGATATATGGCCGACTGTGCCACCGGCCTCTCTATACCTCCGGTAAGTCCCGCTATATACCTGATATTTGTGTGCATGCCGCCAGTAAGAGGTTCATCGGGCTCATACACATCCCATGTCTCATTGTATTTGATGGCACGGTATCCCTCACCAAGCTGGTCTGTGCTGGCCAGCACACCGGCAAACGGATTCAACCGGCGCACCCATCCGCTGTGTGAACTGACAAGAGGAACGGAAACTATGGCACTTCCTCCCACATATACACCATTCTTATCGGACTCGGCACTGGCTGTATATATGGAGTCATTAAGTGAAGATATGCCGTAGACTGTTTTGGCTGAATGACGGTCACCTATATCAAATGTCAGACTGATCTTGGGCAGAAGTCCCGTATAGTCAAGTGTGGTGTGGAAACCTGTTGATGTCTTTACACGGGTTTTCTTATCATTCAGATCATGCTCATCAAGTTTAAGCTGTTGGAACGGATCCGGGTGTATGGAGATACCCATCCTTCCGCTCAAGGTATTGGTAAGATTCTGGAAAAATGCCGTAACACCCAGTGACGCCCGCTCATAGCCATAACCGGTCATAGAACCTTGTATTCCGTCGGTATTGACATACAGGGGCACCCATGAGTGTAAATATAATGCATTTACAAACTTGGAGTAGTCTTCAGGCGGCAGTTGCATCACTTTATGCCTGTTAACGGCAAGCCTTGCCTCCTGGGCAGACAGAGCATCGGCTATAGGATATGATACACGATCCGCAAATGAGACCTGCCGTCTGTATGGGGCATCAGCCTTGACGGGGATCCTGCCTTCCGGCTGCAATTCGGAAAAACAGAGTTCTCCGTTGCAGAAGTACGGATCCGATGCTCCGTATCTGGTATTGGTAAGCTGAACCATGGTCCCGCCTTGTGGCAGCGAACCGGCAGCGGCAGGTGCAAGCGTATATGAGTAAATCTCGGATGTGCCGTTCTTATCGGAGGTGAAATATACATTACCCCCATTTGATATGAGACTCCTAACCTTGAACGGTGCCGGATTTTCGAGCGTGACCATGCTGCTCATGTCAGTCAGATAGAGGCCCATACCGGCATCACTTATAGCGTTGAACACTATGTAGTTGCCCGAAAACGCCAGTTCATTGACCTGAAGTCCCGGCACATCAAAGGATTTCAGTTCCGTCCTGTCATCCAGGCTGAAAAGCACAATCCGGCATCCGCCCTCCAACGGATACTCCACGCATGCCAGCCTGAGCCCGTCATCCGATACCGCGGGGTTGACATAACGGCCGCTTTCCGTAAAGTCTGTTATCCTGTTGCCTGCGGTGTTCATAATTCTGATGCGGGATGTCCCATGAAGTTCAAAACGTATATCCTGTATTGCCTCAGACCAGTAGATACAGCCAGTGTGGGCAGAATATGCCAACTTGCTGTCAGCGCTGAACGGACGCACAGGAGTAACATTTCCGTCAGGACTGATGCGTACCAGTTGGGACGCCTTGTCCATTGCCGTACGGACCGCCATCAGATCACCTCCTTTTATCTGCACCGTACCGCGGTAGCTCTTGTAGAATGTGTTATTGTCATTCACTGACGGAGTGGTCTGCTGGAATGGTCCGCGCTGTCTGTCAAGTTCCTTCCATTCGATCTCAAATGCATTTTCTATCTCATGCCATGTCTGTTTGAGGCGTTGGCCGGAAAAAGACCTGACAACAGAATTCATTGCGTTGAAACGGAACGGATTTGTAATGGCTCTAAGGTATTCCGACATGAACATAGGGGCGTCATAAAGATATCTGGTACCGGCTACTGTCATATAACCCACAGTATAATAATCCGGTGTATAATGACGCAGCGATCCATAGCGCCACCGATACCAGTTACGATAATCGCCGTTGTCAAAAGCCATACGGTAATAGGCCAGGAAATCGGCCGTGCGGCCACGCCCGGAATTGGTCAGGGCTGTCTCTGCCACTACGGCATCACCTTCGGCCAGTGCCAGATTGAAATAAAGGCCGTCTATCGTGAGCGGCGCCACCTCACCGAATATTTTCCTGAATTCACGCCAAAAACCTGAAACCGCAAACTCCAGCTGGGCTACATGACGGTTCTCATGGATAGAAAGCAGAGTCTCCCATGGCAGTGGCGGCAGCTGCGAGTACGGGTCTGAGAATGTAAAGACCTCCATCCTTCGGGGCGCGAGGGCAACCATTCCGTTGGTGACAGGTGAATACGGATGCAGCACTACGGGCAAGGCACTCTCAAAACGCTGGTTTGGCATGTAACCGACGCTTTTTCCGACCAAAGGGTGGTAATACTCAAGAAGAGTTGAATATTTAAGACCAAGACTGTCCAGTCCACGAGGATATATAACCCAATAATTGGTAGAGTTTATCTCACTCCAGCGGGTTGAAGACTTCTCTCCGCTCAACATGTTGAACTGTGCGTTTGCCTGGACACAGCATATCATCAGACATACTGTTAAAACTGCTTTGATAAGGCTGGAATGATTATTTTGGACAGACATGATAGAATTGTATTTAAATTATTGGCCTAAAATTACAAATAATAATGTTACTTTGCATAGTCCATTACTGATAAACCCGATTATTGACCATTTATGAAGAATTTAATCATTACAGCAGCAGCGCTGCTTCTTACAAGCAATGCATTGGCCAGTCTCAAAATCAGGGAGATCCGCACGGCAGCCGACAACGTCATAGAACTTTTCTATACAAGCGATACGCTTGATGTTAATGAGGTTGATATCTCTGATCCCGCTCAATGGAAAGTAAACGGGGCACAGGTGCTTGGCATAAACCGCACCGCCGCTGCAGCTGATATGTGCGACCACTTTGTCTATCTAACCGTACCCACCCTCAAGAGCGGCCGGAAGTACAGCATTGAGACCCCATACGGAAAGTACAGTTTCAAGTTTGACCCCACGAAGGTTTACTGTGAGGCCATCAAGACCAACCAGGTGGCCTACAGTGCCCTGTCCACCAAGCGCTTTGCAAACTTTGCCATCTATCTGGGTGACGGCGGCGTGCGCAAGATTGAAGGTGACCTGCCCGGATACACCGTATATAAGTTAAAGAAAAACAAGATTGGCAAGAAAGTTACATCGGGCAAACTTACAGAGATTGGTGATGACCGTTCTTCGGGTGATTTTGTATATCGCATAGACCTGTCCCAGGTTCCCGAGGGCGGTCCCTACAAGATAGTTGTTGACGGATACGGATCATCCTACCCCTTCGGCGTAGGCGGCCAGTTCTCACAGAAGCTCTCATACGTAAGTTTCCGTTCTCTCTTTAACCAGCGTTGCGGAATCCAGATCATTGAGCCCTACTCCGATTTCAGTTACCGCACCAAGCGCTGCCACGAGACCATCTACCAGACCTATTACCGCATCAATGAGGCCAGCCTGATAGTCAAGGGCGACGAGCCCACCATCCAGGCCTGGGGCGGTTACCACGATGCCGGCGATGCCGACCGCCGTACCTACCACATGGACGTACCCAGCACCCTGCTCACCACATTCGAGGCATTCCCCAGCCTCTTTACCGATGACCAGTTCAACATCCCCGACAAGTTTGATGAGCAATTCAACGTACTGGGTAAGGGCAACGGTATTCCCGATATCCTTGACGAGGCCGAATGGGGCGTGATGTTCTGGAAATACTTCCAGGAGGAGGACGGTCAGATTCCATGGGGCACCGAGACCAACGGCTACTCACCCTTTACCACATACGATTTTGAGGACCATCTGTTCGGGTCTGAGGTGCTCGATCCGCGTACATCAAGCTGGGCATCGGGACTGTTCTATCACTTTGCCCGCATAATCAAACCGTATGACGAGGCCAAGAGCAAGGAATACGTAGAGCGTGCAGAACGTGCATACAACGCATCGGTCCGCGTCTATGGCGAGCGTAACCGTGAGATGCCCGCCACATTCCGGATGTATTATAATGTGGAGAAGTACCTCATGACCGGCAACGCCGAGTGCCACAATTACATCAAGGCACACGCCCACGATGCCGAGCAGATTCTCACCACCTACAATCAGGGCAGTGAGATATTTGCAGAGCGCGGCTGGCTGACATCATATTTCTTCAGTTACATACTGGCACCTGCATCCAAGACCGATCCTGCCACCGTAAAGGTATTCAAGGATGCCCTGCAGGCAGTAGTTGATAAGCAGATTGCCGCCTTTGCCGAGAACGCCTACCCCAACGGCGCACCCATGAACGTGAACTGGTGGGGCAGCAACGTGGCTCAGGGACAGTACACATTCCCGATTGTGCTGATGTGGAAACTCACCGGAAATCAGGAATACATAGACGTGGTAAGCCAGATGATGGACTACGCCCTGGGACTTAACCCGCTGGGCAAGTGCTACATGACCACCCTGGGATTCAACCAGGTTCACTGGCCGCACGACCGCGAGAGCGCCTACACCATTGAGCAGGGTTGGGGTCCACGCCCGGGAATCCTGGTGTTCGGTGCCGGCAACTATGTGCGCAACTATCCCAGCTATCCGGCCATCAGCCGTAACACCACTCCACGTGAGCGTGCTTACATAGACATACTTGACAACTATCAGAACAACGAATACACAATCTACCAGAGTCTCTGTTTCCCGTCTGTAGTCTACCCAATTCTTGCAGGCGGCTGCACATGGAAACCCGGTTCAAAAGACCCGTACAAATAAATGAAAAGACTCATATCCATAATCAAGGACAAGGAAAGGCTTCACAGGATACTGTTTGAAGGAACGGATTCGCTTTCCAAGCCGGTTGACATAACCATAATGATTGCCATTGCACTATGCATTGTAATGGCATCATTGGAAAGTGTTGTAAAAGTTGACGACTTTTCATTCCAGGCGCTAATCCATCTGGAGTTGAACGGTGCAGGTATCCTAAAAGCCGCTATAATTGTCCTTGAATATGTATTGAGTATACTCTTTGCCATCGAGTACGTACTCAGAGTCTATTGCTCACCGGTCAAGCGCGAGTATGTACTAAGTTTCTTTGGTATCATAGACTTCATGGCCACCGTACCTCAACTGTTGAGTATCTTCTTCCCGCCACTAAGATACCTTGCCCTGATGCGTACCTTCCGTCTGTTCCGCATATTCAGGGTGCTCAAGCTCTTTGCGTTCCTAAATGAAGGCTACCTTCTGCTTGAGAGCATACGCAAGAGTCTTAACAAGATCCTTGTCTATTTCATGTTCGTGGTAGTGTTGGTATGCATCCTGGGCACAATAATGTATATAGTTGAGAGCGGAACTCCGGGAACGCTGTTCACCAGCATCCCCACCAGCATCTACTGGGCCATTGTGACGCTTACCACCGTAGGTTACGGCGATATAACGCCCGTAACGGCACTGGGCAAGTTTCTGTC
>CADCLI010000094.1 GCA_902802285.1 uncultured Bacteroidales bacterium | reverse complement strand
AATTTGGGTGACGTGATGAAGGAATCGGCCATGCTGGCTATGGAGTACATACGCGCCCATGCCAGACTGTTGGACCTTGATCCGGCCGTATTCAACTCATGGAACGTCCATATACATGTACCCGAAGGCGCAATCCCCAAGGACGGTCCTTCGGCCGGCATAACAATGGCCACATCCATTGCATCGGCCTTTACACAGCGCAAGGTTCGCGCCAATCTGGCCATGACCGGTGAAATCACTCTGCGAGGCAAGGTACTTCCGGTAGGCGGTATCCGCGAGAAGATACTGGCTGCCAAGCGTGCCGGAATAACCGATATCATTCTCTGCGCCGAGAACAGGCGTGACATAGAGGAGATACCAGCCGAGTACCTGAAAGGACTTGAGTTCCACTACGTCAATGAGATTAGTGAGGTATGGAAGATTGCGCTTCTTGACGAGAAGGTCCGTGATGCCCAGGAGATAGTCCCTATTCTTCAACCAGAAAAATAATGCGGTATTGAAAGGATTGGTTTTTGAACTGCAGCACACAGACGGCACAAGTCATGCCAGAGCCGGAAAGATCATTACCGGCCATGGTGTGATTGAGACACCCATCTTCATGCCGGTCGGCACGGTGGGTTCGGTTAAGGCTGTCCAAGTGCCGGAACTTAAAAATGACATAAAAGCGCAGATCATACTGGGCAACACATATCATCTGTACCTGCGTCCGGGCCTTGAAGTGCTGGAAAAGGCCGGTGGATTGCACCAGTTCAACAGCGTTGACCTGCCTATGCTTACTGACAGCGGCGGTTTTCAGGTCTTCTCGCTTACCGGACTCCGAAAAATGACCGAGGAAGGCGTCACGTTCCAATCGCATATAGACGGATCACGCCACCTTTTCACTCCGGAGCGCGTCATGGACATAGAGCGCAGCATAGGCGCGGACATCATGATGGCGTTTGATGAGTGCTGCCCCGGCGATGCCGACTACAAATATGCCAAGCAATCCATGGAGCGGACTCACCGTTGGCTTGACCGCTGTGTACGGCGTTTCAGTGAGACCGATCCCAAATACGGATACCACCAGTCGTTGTTCCCTATCGTTCAGGGTTGCGTCTATAAGGATCTGCGCTCTGCATCGGCAGAGTATATAGCATCAAAAGATGCCGAGGGCAATGCTATCGGCGGTCTGGCCGTTGGTGAGCCCACGGAGGTGATGTATGAGATGATTGACCTTGTCCATGGCATACTGCCGCAGGACAAGCCCCGTTATCTGATGGGCGTAGGCACGCCCGCCAACATTCTGGAGGCTATAGCATTGGGGGTTGACATGTTTGACTGCGTTATGCCCACCCGCAACGGCCGCAACGCGATGTTGTTTACCAAGGAAGGTATAATAAACATACGTAACAAGAAATGGGAGGATGATTTCAATCCCATCGAGTCCGATGGAGCATCTTACGTGGATACGCTATATACCAAGGCTTATCTGCACCATCTGTTCAAGGCGCAGGAGTATCTGGCCCTGCAGATAGCGTCACTGCACAATCTGGCATTCTATCTGTGGCTGGTACGTGAGGCACGCAAACATATCATGGCTGATGACTATCATACATGGAAGGAAATTATGGTCAAACGCGTAATGCAACGCTTGTAATCAGATGGCAAAGACAATCAGACATAGACTGCTCAAAAGGCTTGACTGGTATATAATAAAGAAGTTCCTGGGTACCTACTTCTTTACCATCGCACTGATTATCATCATCATGGTGGTATTTGACTACAATGAGCACATTGATAAGTTGAAAGATGCTTCCATACACGATATCATTTTCAAGTATTACCTGAATTTCATACCCTATTTCATAAACATGTTCAGCCCGCTGTTCGTGTTTATAGCAATCATATTCTTTACATCCAAACTTGCCGAGAACTCCGAAATAATAGCAATGTTCTCCACCGGCATGAGTTTCAGACGAATGATGATACCATATCTGCTTTCGGCTGCTTTCATCGCTGTTTTCACCCTTTATTTGGGATCACAGGTGATACCCAAAGGCAATGTCACCAGGCTGGCTTTCGAAGCCGAGTATAAACTGAGCCATTACAACCGCGACAATTCTGACGGCACGTATAACATCCAGCTTGAGGTGGAGGACGGCATAATAGCTTATATGGAAAGCTATCAGGATTACAACAAGACAGGATACCGTTTTGTACTTGACAAGTTTGAAGGAAAGAAACTGGTTTCCCACATGACTGCACGAAGCATCTCATATGATACCCTGTCGATGGAGAAATACCATTGGATAGCAAAAAACTACATGATACGCGATATGTCCGGCAATATTGAGGAGATAAATGCAGGTGCAGAGATTGATACTGTCATCCGGTTTGAACCTTCTGATTTCCTGATAAAGAACGGACAGCAAGAGACAATGTCGTCGGCCGAACTGAGGGATTACATAAAACGGCAGAAAGCGCGTGGGTTCGGTAATATCCAGGACTTTGAGATAGAATACCACAAACGTTACGCCATGTCTTTTGCAGCATTTATTCTGACAATAATCGGTGTATCCCTCTCCAGCCGCAAACGCAAGGGGGGCATGGGGCTCTATCTTGGTATCGGCCTGGGGCTGAGTTTCGGTTACATCCTGTTCCAGACGGTATCTTCAAACTTTGCAATAACCGGATCCATGTCCGCCTTCTGGGCCGAATGGCTGCCCAATTTCATTTACGTACCGATAGCGATATTCCTATACATAAAAGCACCTAAATAGTAAAAGTCGTGAGATTTGACGAGTTTGATTTCCAGCCTGCGCTGCTGGATGCGATTGATTCAATGAATTTCAGGGAGTGCACTCCCATTCAGGAGAAAGCGATACCCGTACTGCTTGAAGGCCATGACCTGATTGGCATAGCCCAGACCGGCACTGGCAAGACCGCCGCATATCTGCTGCCGGTATTGGACAAGCTGTCGGATGGCGGTTACCCCGAAAACGCGGTGAATTGCCTGATTATGGTACCGACCCGCGAGCTTGCGCAGCAGATAGACCAGCAGATTGAAGGATTCTCATACTTTACCAACATATCAGGAACCGCAGTCTACGGAGGCAATGACGGCATCCGTTTTGAGCAGGAGAAACGAGGTTTTGCAATGGGAACCGATATCGTAGTGGCTACTCCCGGCCGTCTTATCAGCCATATCAGTCTGGGCAATATAGACCTGAGCAAGGTATCATTCTTTATTCTGGATGAGGCTGACCGCATGCTTGACATGGGTTTTTACGATGACATAATGCAGATTGTAAAGCAGCTGCCGGCCAAGCGCCAGAACATGCTCTTCAGCGCCACCATGCCCGATGAGATACAGCGTATGGCACGCACCATCCTGCACAACCCTGTAGAGGTAAAACTGGCCGTCTCCAAGCCGGCTGACAAGATACTGCAGGCTGCCTACGTATGCTACGAGGCCCAGAAACTGCCCATCATCCAGAGCCTCTTCCAGAACAACGCTCCCAAGAGAGTCATAGCTTTTGCATCGTCCAAGCTGAAAGTAAAGGAGATAACCAAGTCCCTGCGTCGTCTGGGGCTCAACGTAGGCGAAATGCATTCGGACCTGGCCCAATCAGAGCGTGACGACATAATGCATAAGTTCCGTAACGGCCACATCAACATTCTTGTAGCTACCGATATAGTATCGCGCGGAATAGACATCGACGACATAGACCTGGTAATCAACTATGATGTTCCCCATGACCCCGAGGACTACGTCCACCGCATAGGCCGAACCGCACGCGCCGGTGCCGAAGGCTGCGCCATCACATTCATCAGTCTGGATGACCAGCCCAAGTTCCGGCAGATAGAGAAGTTCCTGGGCAAAGAGGTCTACAAGGTCCCTATCCCCGCCGAGCTTGGCGAGGCTCCGGAGTACGCCGCCGAGCGAAAAAAGCCCCAGCACAAAGGCAAGGGCCGCAAACCCTTCTTCCATCGCAAAAAATGATACAAAAGGGGACAGTCCCCTTTTGTATCATTTTAGTATTGCTCTTTCTCGTTGGGGAAGTCAGAGTTCTTGACATCCTCCACGTAGTGACCAACCGCACTGGTGATGGTCTCGTAGAGATTGGCGTAGCGACGCAGGAAACGCGGGCTGAAATCATTGTTCATGCCCAGCATATCGGCGCAAACCAGAACCTGGCCGTCCACTCCGCCGCCGGCACCGATACCGATGATGGGGACCGATACCTCCTTAGCTACACGCTCAGCAAGAGCGGCGGGAATCTTCTCCAGAACGATAGAGAAGCAGCCCACCTCCTCAAGTTTGTGGGCATCGGATATGAGTTTCTCAGCCTCGGCCTCCTCCTTGGCGCGTACGGCGTATGTTCCGAACTTATTGATTGACTGGGGTGTAAGGCCCAGATGTCCCATAACGGGAATACCTATTTCTATTAAGTGACGCACCTGAGGCAGTATCTCCTCGCCGCCCTCCAGCTTAAGGGCATCGGCATGAGAGACCTTCATTATCTTGATTGCGTTGGTCACAGCCTCGGAGTCATTGATCTGATAAGTTCCGAAAGGCATGTCAACCACCACAAGGGCGCGCTGTACGCCACGGACCACAGACTTGGCATGATAGATCATCTGGTCCAATGTGATGGGCAGAGTGGTCTGGTTGCCGGCCATCACGTTCGATGCCGAATCGCCCACCAGAATGACGTCAATGCCTGCGCCATCGACCATCTTGGCCATAGTGAAATCATATGCAGTAAGCATTGCAATCTTCTCACCACGCTGTTTCATCTCTCTGAGACGCTGTGTGGTAACCTTACGCTTGTCCTCAGTAATATATCCCATAATCAATCTTTTTAGCCAGACTCTTAATGAGCCTGTTCAATTAGGCCGCAAAATTAATGCTTTTATCAAACGGATTCATTAATTTTGAATAGTTTAAACTCCTATGGGTAACAATTCGCACCTAACTGTGTATAAGGCATCGGCCGGATCGGGCAAAACGTTCCGGCTGGCGGTGCAGTATATCACCATGCTCATAAAACAGCCCGAGGACTACCGCCATATCCTTGCCGTAACCTTTACAAACAAGGCCACGGCCGAGATGAAACAGCGCATACTGTCACAGTTATACGGCATAGGGCACAGTCTGAAAGGCTCTGCAAGCTATTATAACGAGGTAAAGAAAGCCGTCACATATAATGAGCAGACCATACGCCATAACGCCCTGTTAGCACTTGACATGATACTGCAGGACTACGGCCGATTCCGTGTGGAGACCATTGACAGCTTCTTCCAGACCGTATTGCGCAGTCTGGCCCGAGAGCTTCATGTTGGTGCTAACCTTACCCTTGAACTTGATACCGGACTGGTCATTGATGAGGCTGTAGATTCATTCCTGGCCGATATTGAGCAAGACTCAAAGGATAAGCGCAACGTAATGGAGTTTGTGGAGAGCAACATTGAAAATGACAGGAGCTGGTCAATAGACGGCACACTCAAGAAATTCTCAAAAGAGCTGTTCCGCGAGATATTCATGGAAAATGGTGACGAGTTGCGCCAGATACTTTCCCAACCCGATGCCGTAGCTGATTACAAACACAATCTGACATCGGCCCGGGACACTGTTCTGCCCGGCATTGTTGAGAAAGTGAAGGCTACAGGTCAGGAAATGACAGATGCCATCTCATCGGCAGGTTCTTCCGTTGATGAACTTAACAGATTTGTCAAGCCCTTAGTTGAGAAGATAGCAGGCGGCACGTTTGTCGATGCTGACCTAAGCAAGGGAAAGACCCTGGTTAACTGTCTGGATGATCCTGACAAGTTCTTTGACAAGGGAACGCTCAAGAAATCGCCATACCTTTCAAACCTGGCCAGGGAGCGTCTTGCGCCACTTTTGTCCAAGGCAAAGGATCTTTATGATGAGTATAACTACTACCGGAATTCTTATGATGCCGCCCTGCAATACATCCATGAGCTGAGTCTGCTGCTTGACATACGTGCCCAGATAGACCGTCAGAGCCGGGAGCTGGGCCGTTTTATACTGGCCGATACCCCGCAACTGCTTAGCCGCCTGTCAGGAAGTGACACATCATTCGTTTATGAAAAGACAGGCAGCTTCATAGAGCACCTCATGATTGATGAGTTCCAGGACACATCCCGTCTGCAGTGGGGCAACCTGCGCCTGCTGCTCTGGGAGTGTCTGGCCATAGGTAAGGACTGCCTTGTGGTGGGCGATGTCAAGCAATCCATCTACCGCTGGCGCAACAGTGACTGGGATATTCTCAACTCCAGGATGGAGAGCGAGCTGGCCGTCTATAACCCGCAGGTCATACCTATGGAAAGCAATTTCCGCAGCCATGAGAACGTGATTGGTTTCAACAACGCCCTGTTCCCCAAGGCTGTGGAGATGATGCAAATGCACTACACCGGCCTGACCGGTGCTACCTACCCCGCCATTGAATCCGCCTACAGGGAGGTTCAACAGGTCAGTACCAAATCTGACGGCTTAGGTTACGTCTATATCCAGGCCGAGGGCAAGAGAGATAAGGAGAGCGGTAAAAGAAAAGACAAGCAGGATGATTCTGACAATAAATTATTCCAACAGATAGAGCAGCAGATTGACAAACTGACCGCTGCCGGGGTAAAACAGACCGACATAACCATACTATGCCGTTAC
>CADCLI010000093.1:4653-11321 GCA_902802285.1 uncultured Bacteroidales bacterium | reverse complement strand
AAAATATATTTTTAATTGGTTTCGGATTTATAATAAATGCCATTAAGACGGTCTCCCATGACAAGCATAAGAGCCTCAGCTATATCCCTGCGGTTACAGTGCATTCCGACCGAATGGGCCTGAAGAACGGCCGTATGGCCATAGATATCTATAACCAGACCCGGAAGATTGTCTCCCTCACCGTGAACCAGGCGGTAGATATTATGGTCTTCACGGTCCGTCAGTCCCAACGAACTGCGCAGGTCATATGCCACCTTAAGCCTTCTGTACCAGAAATCCGAATCAATCGTCTCTTGTCTGAATGACAATACGCGTACTGCAATGCTGCCGACCTGGATATGCCCGACAGCAATCCATTTGCCGTCATGGGTATATACGTCAACGATATCGCCCTCATCCGGGGTACCCTTGATATCAGCAATGGCACCCGAGAATATCCAAGGGTGAAAACGCAGGAGTGATTCCTCCTTACCTTTCTTCAGTACCACTCTCTTCTGCATATCTCTTTATGATTCTGTATTGGCCGGTCTTTTTCAGTTCCGAAACATATTTGTATATCCTAAGGCATGCCCAGGCATCTATGGCTGCATACTGCCGCTGACTTTCCGTCAGGGAGTCAATCTCCCAATTGCTCAGTTGCTGGTTCTTAGAGATTCTCTCGTTAAAAAGCAGACAATATAATTTCTGCAGCCCCTTCTCTTCTATCCCCATTTCACCGCATAATTCCTGTAATTCCACAAATCCTGCAGGATTTAGTTTCCGTCTGCCTGACAGTGAATGAAAATCATCCTTAATTGATATGCCAACCTTCTTTACCTTGGGGTCGGAAAGGAAATCAGCAATGCAATCCGGTATTCCTATCTTATGCAGTCGGAAAAGATAACCGTGACGGTCTGTTGACAACTGCAGGAGGGCTATTTTATGTGATACGCCTTTGGTAAAGGAGGGTCTGGTTTCCGTATCGAATCCGACGATGCTCTCCTTGGAAAGGATCCCGATGGCTGCACAGGCTTTTTCTTCCGTATCTATCTCCTCAATTATGCCGTCAAACACCACTCTCGGTTTGTCAGCCAGATATGATTTATCTATCTTGTCGGGAAGTTCAATCATACAAAGGATCGTCAATGTTCAGGTCTGAGTTGTATCTGACATAGTGGATGGCCCTGAGGGTATTGACCAGAGTCTGCCCCCAGTATGTGCGGAAGCCTTCCACACATACTGCAACTGCTTCTGCCATCACTTCATCCAATCCGCTGCGGTATGACTGTACAAAGTTACGGAGTGCCTGATATATATCTGCAAGATCCTCCGATATGCATTTGCGTACCGGGGTGTCGCTGTATTTCATATCCTCAACAAAAACTTCAAGATAATCATCGTTTTCACCGAGTTTTTGTGCCAGCAGTCCTCTTAATTCCATATAATCCGCTTCAGTGACAGTCTCCTCCAAGTACAAGCCCTCAGGCTCGGGACATGTAACCATCGAGGCCTTGAGATAAATCAGTGGCAACAGTTTTGATAGTACGTCCAGCACCCTTGCAGGTTCCTTGTCATAGGCCTGTTCCAGAAAAGAGCAGTATTCGGCGGCAACCGTCACCAGTTCAATATTGTTTTTGTCTAATGCCGTCTGCTTATCCATATCAAAATATTATCGGTTGCAAAAATAATCACAAATCGTCGATAAGCCCGCCCTATTTTGATTTTTTATTATCACAAATAGTTCCTACCTTTGCACATTAGTAAAAAATATACGTTTTAAACCACATATGAGCAACACCAGGAAAGAGACCGGAAAACGTACCGGCATCCAGCAGCCGGAACGTAAGTTCAGTCTGACAAACATATCCGATACATTCCGTAACGAAACCTTCCTTTTTACTTGCGGAGCCATCCTGGCCGTCATCTCTATCTTTGTTTTCGGCGCATATGTCTCGTTTCTTTTCAACGGCGGTGTAGACCAGAGTGTAGTGGATAACGGTATTGGTGAAATAGGCAACAAGACAGGAGGCATAGGAGCCAGGCTGGCTGAAACGATGGTAAACGGTTGGTTGGGCCTGCCTTCGGTTCTGGTTGCTGTGTTCCTGACCGCATGCAGCCTGAACATGATGCGTATAACACATTTCAGACTGTCCAGATGGTTTGTAAGTTGTACATTTCTCCTATTATGGCTTTCGGTATTCCTTCACTGGGCTCTTTTAGGGATAAAGCACACCGGCATAATGCAAGACTCATTCATATTGCCAGGTGGAGTTCACGGCATGAATGCCACCACTTTCCTAAGTGACAGGATAGGCGTTCTGGGACTTCTGCTACTGTTGTCCCTGACCATGCTTCTATACTGTATCTATCTCACCAGGAATACCATTCAGGTCATTCGTAATGGCGCAGACCGCATGAAACGCGGATTGCACAGACATCGGCAGGAGGTTTCAACTGCCAATGACACGGACTCACAAGAAACCACAGAGGACCCTGATCCGGTTCAGAATTATGATGACGATATAGATGAAGATCCGGATGATGTCAAACCGGACGTTATCACGCCAGTCGACACCACTCAGGAATCAGCAGTCACAGGCGATAAAGACAAGACGGAATCTCCGGCAGAGGACATTGAGATGACAATAACCACAGCCGATGAGATTGAAAAAGCGGACGGCAGGATTCAGGAGCCGTACGATCCCCGTCTGGACCTGTCTCATTACAGGTTCCCCACCCTTGACCTGCTCAAGCATTATGACAATGACGCACCTGCGATTGACGAGAAGGAGCAGGAGGCAAATAAAAACCGCATCATAAAGGTTTTACAGGATTTCGGTATTGAGATTGCAACCATCAACGCGACTGTAGGTCCCACCATAACCTTGTATGAGATTACGCCTGCTGCCGGTGTCCGTATCTCAAAAATCCGGAATCTGGAAGCTGACATTGCTTTGAGTCTGGCCGCTCTAGGCATCCGAATCATAGCCCCGATTCCCGGCAAGGGCACCATCGGCATCGAAGTTCCTAACGCCAGACCCGTAATGGTATCAATGGAATCCATACTTAACAGCCGCAAGTTCGCAGAGAGCAAGATGGAACTGCCTGTTGCACTTGGCCGCACGATAACAAATGAGGTGTTCATGTTTGACCTTGCCAAGATGCCCCACCTGCTGGTAGCCGGTGCCACCGGTCAGGGTAAATCCGTGGGTCTTAACTGCGTGATAACCTCCCTGCTATACAAGAAACATCCGGCAGAACTCAAACTGGTCATGGTTGATCCCAAGATGGTTGAGTTCAGCATCTATTCGCCCATAATCAAGCATTTCCTTGCCAAAATGCCTGATGTTGATGACGCAGATGCCATCATAACCGATACCACAAAGGTCATTCACACCCTCAAGTCACTCTGCATTGAGATGGATAACCGGTATGAACTACTCAAGGATGCAAATGTCCGCTCGGTAATCGAATACAACAACCTCTTCAAGGACCGTAAGCTGAATCCCGAGAAAGGACACCGTTATCTGCCGTACATCGTAGTTGTGATAGATGAGTTCGGTGACCTTATCATGACCGCCGGCAAGGATATAGAGATGCCTATCGCACGAATCGCCCAGAAGGCCCGTGCCGTAGGTATGCATATGATTATAGCGACCCAGCGTCCTACTACAAACATCATAACCGGAACCATCAAGGCCAATTTCCCTGCCCGTATGGCATTCCGTGTGAGTTCGATGATAGATTCACGCACTATTCTGGACCGTCCGGGAGCCAACCAGCTTATCGGCCGTGGAGACCTGCTGTTCCTGTCAGGCAGTGATCCGGTACGAGTACAGTGTGCATTTGTTGACACTCCCGAGGTCAATGCCATATGCCAGTACATCAGCCGTCAACAGGGATACATAGAGGCGTATCCGTTGCCGGAGTATGTTGATGAGAATGAGTCCGGTCCGGTTGAAGGCGGCGTTGAAATGGGCAAATTCGATCCTATGTTCGCCGATGCAGCGCGTCTCATCGTTGCCAGCCAGTCAGGATCAACTTCACTCATACAGCGAAAGTTTGCCATAGGCTATAACCGCGCCGGACGTCTTATGGACCAGCTGGAGGCCACCGGAATAGTAGGCAAGGCCGACGGAAGCAAACCGCGCCCTGTCCTGGTTATGGATGACACCCAGCTGGACCGCATACTTGAAACTTACAATCTGCTTTGACAATGCGTAAATATCTGCTCTACATATTCGCTTTATGCATTCTGCCCCTGTCGGCTCAGAACAGCGCGGACAGACTGTTGCAGAACACCGTCTCCAAGCTGAAGAAGGACGGAAGCATCGCCATGACCCTGGATGCGGCGGTCAAGAATGAAGGTACTACTGAGCACATGGAAATGGTGATCAGGATGTCCGGAAACGGTTTTTATGCACAGATGGAAGATAACACGCTTTGGTTTGACGGCAAGACCATGTGGAACGGCAAGGACTTCGGCGACGGCATTGAGGAGATATACATCACAGAGCCTACCCCCGAAGAGAAAGCCCGCTACGACATAATCAGCCTGATTGAGAACCATCAGGGATTCAGCGTAAGCGGAAACGGAACGGATACGTTCGTCCTTACAGCCTCCAATCCGGAGCGCAGCGTTGAGGGCATCAGCAAGGTCAGCATAAAAGTTGATGCCGGTACATACGCAATCCGGAACATTCAGGTTGAGTTTGACAAGGAACTTGGCGGCATATCGGCATCGGCCAAGGTTACGGAATACAAGCCCGGACAGAAGTTTGACAAGGCTGTATTCACCTGTCCCGTAAAGGATTACAAGGATGCCGAAATCATTGATTTGAGATAAAACAGAACAATATATGGAAAGAGTAAAATGCCTTATCATCGGATCCGGACCCGCCGGATTCACCGCAGCTATCTATGCTTCACGCGCCAATCTGAACCCCGTGCTCTACGAGGGTCCGCAGTCAGGCGGCCAGTTGATAACCACCACTGTAGTTGAGAATTTCCCGGGCTATCCGCAGGGAGTGAGCGGCTATGACATGATGGAGGATATGCGCACCCAGGCTGCGCGGTTCGGCGCCACAATCCGCATGGGCATTGTAACTGCAGTGGACTTTGGATCGGCCCCCTACACCGTCACCATCGATGACGGCTCACAGCTGCAGGCAGATACCGTAATCATATCCACCGGTGCCACCGCCAAGTATCTTGGTCTGGAGGATGAAAAGAAATATGCCGGCCGCGGTGTAAGCGCCTGCGCCACCTGTGACGGTTTCTTTTTCCGCAAAAAAGTGGTTGCGGTTGTTGGCGGCGGCGATACCGCATGTGAGGAGGCATCGTATCTGGCCACACTTGCCAGCAAGGTTTATCTTATAGTCCGCAAGAACTACCTGCGTGCCAGCGACATAATGCAGAAACGCGTGCTTGAGAACCCCAAGATAGAGGTCCTCTTCGGCCATAACACCGAAGGCCTTACCGGAGAGAGCAAGGTGCAGGGCATCAAGCTGGTCAAGGACCTGGGCCTGCCCACCGAGCAGCACTACGAGCGTGAGATTGACGGATTCTTCCTGGCTATAGGCCACAAGCCCAACTCGGATGTATTCAAGCCCTGGATAGAGACCGATGAAAACGGCTATATCAAGACCTTGAACGGTACACCCGTAACCAATGTTCCGGGTGTGTTTGCCGCAGGCGATGTGGCAGACCCCGTTTACCGTCAGGCCATATGCGCCGCAGCCAGCGGATGCAAGGCCGCCATCGAAGCCGAGAAATACCTGAACAAATAATCCAAATCCAATAACAGTAATGAAGATTTCTGAGATTCTTGCCAAGAAAAAAACCCTTTCATTCGAGATTTTCCCTCCCAAGAGAGAGGAGGACACCTTTACCCTGATAGACAAGACCATCAGGCAGCTGGGCAAATACTCCCCCGATTACATAAGCGTAACCTACGGAGCCCTGGGCAACACCCTGTCCAACACCGCCATGATAGCCAAGACCATAAAGGACAACACCAGCGCACAGCCCCTGGCCCACCTTACCTGCGTGGCTTCCACACGTGACAAGGTGGACAGCGTCTGCAATGAGCTGATGAACTATGGTGTTGAGAACATCCTCACTCTGCGCGGAGACATACCCAAGGATACCACCACACCCATATTCTCCGATTTCAAGCACGCCAGCGATCTGGCATCGTATATAAAAGGCAAGTATAATAGCAGTTTCGGAATAGCCGGAGCATGCTACCCCGAGAAGCATCCCGAGGCAGCCAACCTGTCCACTGACATTGAGTTCATGAAAATTAAGCAGGATGCCGGAATGGAGTTCTTTGACAGCCAGCTGTTCTTTGACAACGAGGTGTTCTACCACTTCCTGCTCAAGGCCCGCAAGGCCGGCATCACGGTGCCTATAATCCCGGGAATAATGCCTGTTACCAACTACGCCCAGCTGGACCGCATGATACAGGTCACAGGCTGCAACGTACCGCTCAAGCTGCGCAACTATTTTGACCGCTATAAGGATGACAAGGCCGCCATTGAGGAGATTGGTCTGATATTCACCAGCTACCAGATCCTGGACCTGATTGCCAACGATGTGGACGGCATACATATCTACTCCATGAACAAGAGCGAGTTCATTGGCAAACTGATGGACAACATTGGCTACGTGGCATCGGGATTCTTCAA